>WTHD01000406.1 GCA_011523265.1 Candidatus Binatota bacterium | reverse complement strand
CCAACTTGCCGCCTTTCTCATCCTGGCCAAAAAGTATTTATGAGATGACTTCTAGCCTTTGTTCTAGGAGAGGAGGTAAGCCGTCAAGACTCCATAGTCCCCGCTCGGTACCAATCATTGTCCCACGTAGGTCTCGCAAAGTTTCCAAACGATGTCCCATCCACACTAGCGAAAACTTGTGAGAGCGAAGGTAGTCGATCGCGTTGCGGTAAGGAGGAGAGGTCAACACGAAGTCTACGGTGTTGTCTCCCAGGGGAAGATTCCGTGCGTCGCCGCGACGAACTTGGCCTTTGGCAGGAGGAGTAGTATCGACAAAAGGAAGCCGCGCTATAGCCGCTCTGAAACGCTGGTTCCAGCCATCGAACGGGAACACGATAGGCTTGCTGAGAACCTTATGCGGACGAGACCGGGAAATATCGAGGGCAAAAGACGCGCCGGCGGACTTTGCGATAATGAGACTGGAGAATACTACCCAAGCCAGGTCCCGTGCTGTACCTTCCGACTCTTCTTCTATCGAGGCAGCTAGCGCGAAAAGCTGCTTCTGCGACTGGAGTGGGAACCAATATTGGATAAACTCCTGATCCTCATGAGGAAGATTTCTGTACAATTCAGAAAATTCGACAGCACTCGTCTGAAGAGCGTTTTTGGCCTGATCGAGAATACGTTTTCTGAGGGCGTCCAGACGCTGGGATTCGTAGCTCTGAATAGCACTCCGGGAGACTAAGAAGGCCAAGGGGTCCCGGTCGAAGCCTATGTTTGGACGGCCCAGATTGCTCGCCGCAATGAGGGTTGTCCCTGAGCCAGCCATTGGGTCAAGCACGACCGCCTTCGGAGTAGTCAAGCGGCCTATCAGATGTTCTGCCACAGAAAGGGGCATGCGGGCAGGGAAAGGGTGAAACAAGGGAGTTTCAAGTTGTTGACCTCTTGCATTGGATCCCGCTACTACCCGCAGAACCTCAAGGGTTTTCTGATCGTTCTCAGTAGTCTTTGCCATAAACAGAGATGAGTCTTTGGTTCAATGTAATATCAGTGCTGTGTTCATGGTCTTTTCAAAACACTACGCGGAAACGCCGGTCATCATACCTGTGTGCTAATTTCTTGAAAAGGTGGTGCTGGTACAGTTTGAGCCGTAAATCACTGTTTCTGTTGGGATAAAACCCCCAAAATGTGCCAGCACCGAAAAGGTCGTCCTATCCCCCACGGGGATTGTGTCTGCTATCTCTATCCCTGTCCCAAAGCCCAAGCGTCTGGCCGTAGTACCCCGGCCAGCGCGTTTCCCTTTAAGCTATAGCCCTGCCGGACGCGATCCGGCATCCCTGCTTCGACTTCGCTCCGCTACGCTCAGCACGAACGGGAGGCCGTTGGGCCTGAGCGTCAGGCGCAGCGTGCCTGAAGTCGAAGGGCTACACCGCATCGTTATTTGCGCTAGCTGAGTGAAGGGAAAGAAATCCTTCCTCAATTCTTCCTTCGGCAAAGCAAAGGAAGGGGCGTGAAACGTAGGGAGATTATTATGATCGTCTGGAGCTTGGTTGCCTTCTTATCGGCGTATGTGACCGACGAGCCTTCTTCCTGGGATGGCTACTAGGGAGCCGATTTGGCCATCGCTTTCGGCGTGTGTCACTCCTGTGGCATCCCGTATATAATGCGCGGCACGGCGTTCTGGTTGACTGCATGGGGACTGTTTGGCGAAGCTGAGACGGAAGACTGATGCGACCTGGCTTTGTAGAGCCGGCGGGATGTCGAGCGCCTGAGACGAGGAGGACGTCATGAGCAGCTTTGAGTACGACACCGTTCTGAGCACGCTGGGGGAGAAGGGGGTGCGGACCATCGCCCTCAACCGCCCCGAGCGCCTCAACGCGATGAACCGCAGCCTGATGGAGGATATCGCCCGTGCCTTTGCCGAGGCCAACGCCGACGCCGACACCCGGGCGATCATCTTTACCGGCGCAGGCCGGGCCTTTTGCGCCGGCGATGATCGCAAGGATCATTTCCACCCGGAAAACCCGACCCAGGCGCGGCAGTATGTCGATGCCATCCAGCACGCCACCCGGCAGATTGTGTTTGGCGACGTACCGGTGGTGGGTGCGATCAACGGCTGGGCGGTTGGCGGCGGGTTCGAGCTGGCGGTGGACTGCGATTTTCCCATTTGGGCGGCCAGCGCACGAGGGTTTTTCCCCGAGGTGTCGCTGAACGCCTTTGTGACCGGCGGGGTGACCTCCCTGTTGCCGGCCTTGGTCGGGCTCAACAAGGCGCGTGAAATGCTGTTTCTCGGCGAGCAGTATGACGCTCCGACCCTGCTCGAACTCGGCGTGGCGTGGCGCGTCGTGCCCGATGAGAAGCTGATGGCCGAGGCCCAGAGCGTGGCCGAGAAGCTGAGCGAGCTGCCGCCGCTGGCGGTGCGGGCCATGAAGCGGGTGCTCAACCAGGCGGCGGCGCGGGATATCGCCGACGCCCTGCGGCTGGAGACCGAGGCTACGGTGGCCGGCTTTCTCGACCCGGAGACAACGGCGCGGCTCAGAGACTTCTGAGCCGGGGAGACTGGCCGCATCAAAACTTGACAATAGCCCCCATATCTTTGAACATGCGACGGCAAGAGGAGGGCGAGAGACTATGAGC
>WTHD01000241.1 GCA_011523265.1 Candidatus Binatota bacterium | reverse complement strand
GATTTCAATCGGTTGTTGCCTCGAATACCGTTGCCCGCCCCCGTCCGGCGGTGGGGTAGCAGCTCAAGTTTTCAATCATGATTTCCCTGTATCCGCTATGTCCCTCGGGGATCGAATCCGCAAGTGCTTATCCCACCCGAACATGGGCAAGGTTGGATTTCCCCAGAATACCTGAGATGGTTAAGCTCCCGACTCCCGGCAAAGTAAAACAATGCTTCCTGATCAGTGTACCCCTGGCCGGAATCGTCCCACTTCTTCCTGCCTGTGTTTCAACTCCTCTATCCTAGTACCTTAACTTGAGCATCCATAACGGTAGTGGTATATTTCCTGCCCGAGTGCGTGGGGCACACCCATATTGAGTTCACTGCGTCTCCATGCGTTCATATACATCCCGACGTGTTAATTTTGGAGAGAAAATATGGATAAAAATCAAGACACCGGAAAGTGCCCGGTAAACCACGGCACAACCCGTTCGAAGTTGACTGGCAGCATAGCTAACCAGAACTGGTGGCCGAATCAGCTCAATCTGAAAATCCTTCACCAGAACTCTTCTCTTGTGGACCCTATGGGCGAGAAGTTTGACTACGCGGCGGAGTTTCAGACCCTTGATCTTGAAGCGGTGAGACAGGATCTCTACGCGCTTATGACGGACAGCCAGGACTGGTGGCCCGCGGACTACGGTCATTACGGGCCGCTTTTTATCCGTATGGCCTGGCACAGCGCGGGAACCTACCGAATTCACGACGGACGCGGCGGAGCACGATCCGGTACGCAGCGGTTTGCGCCTCTCAATAGCTGGCCCGACAATGCGAATCTCGACAAGGCCCGCAGGCTTCTATGGCCGATAAAGAAGAAATACGGCCGCAAAATCTCCTGGGCGGATCTTATGATTTTCGCTGGCAACTGCGCTCTTGAGTCCATGGGGTTTAAGACGTTCGGTTTTGCCGGCGGGCGCGAGGACGCATGGGAGCCGGAAGAGGACATCTACTGGGGCCCCGAGACCGAATGGCTGGGAGATGAACGTTACAGCGGCGATCGCGAACTTCACAATCCTTTTGGCGCCGTGCAGATGGGACTTATCTACGTCAATCCCGAAGGACCCAACGCCAAGTCTGACCCGCTTGCCGCGGCGCACGATATCCGCGAAACCTTCGGGCGCATGGCTATGGACGATGAAGAAACTGTCGCCCTGATTGCAGGCGGACACACATTCGGCAAGTGTCATGGTGCCGGAGACGCGGCCTGCGTTGGTCCCGAGCCAGAGGCTGCTGGCATTGAGGAGCAGGGTCTCGGATGGACGAGCAAGCATGCGAGCGGACACGGCCCTGACGCTATAACAAGCGGTCTTGAGGGCGCATGGACGCCCAATCCGACGACGTGGGACAACGGCTTTTTCGACATGCTTTTCGGTTACGAGTGGGAGCTTACCAAGAGTCCTGCGGGCGCTTGGCAGTGGACGGCAAAGGATGTGGATGACAAGGATCTTGCCCCCGAATCAGACGGATCCGGAAAACGGGTTCCAACGATAATGGCGACCACTGATCTCTCGCTACGCATGGATCCTGTGTATCAACCGATCTCGCGCCGCTTTCACGAAAATCCGGATGAATTGGCAGAGGCGTTTGCAAAGGCGTGGTACAAGCTTACCCATCGCGATATGGGTCCTTACCCTTGCTGCCTCGGACCACTGGTTCCGGACGAGCCTCAGATCTGGCAGGACCCGGTGCCGGCTGTTGATCATGAACTTGTTGAGGCAGAGGACATCGCGTTTCTGAAAAAAGAGATACTTGACCAGGGACTTTCGATTCAGGAACTGGTTCGGGCGGCATGGGCTTCAGCTTCCACTTTCAGGGGCACCGACCGCAGGGGAGGCGCCAACGGTGCGCGTATCAGACTTTCTCCCCAGAAGGGCTGGGATGCCAACGACCCCGAAGAACTCAGCAAGACGTTGTCTTCACTGATGGCCGTTGGGGAGCGTTTTAACAATGCGCAGACAAACGGAAAATCCGTTTCGCTTGCGGATCTTATAGTGCTCGGCGGCTGTGCCGCAGTCGAAAAGGCGGCGGAAGCCGCGGGGTATTCGGTGAATCTTCCCTTTACGCCTGGCCGCACGGACGCCACTGAAGAGCAGACAGATGCGGCCGCCTTTGACGTGCTTGAACCGAAAGCAGACGGCTTTCGCAATTATATTGCGGCCGGCGGTCGGCAGCAGTCGCCGGTGGGGCTTCTGGTTGACAAGGCGCACCTGCTGACGCTTACCGCGCCTGAGATGACTGTGCTGCTCGGCGGCATGCGGGCACTCGGTGCAAACGCCGGAGGTTCGCAGCATGGACTGTTTACAGACAGGGTCGGGACCCTGAGCAATGATTTCTTTGTTAACCTGCTTGATATGTCGACTGAATGGGGGCGTTCTGCTGATTCTGAAGGGGTCTATGAAGGCCGCGACAGAGCGACTGGCGAGATTAGATGGACCGCTACCGAAGTTGATCTCATTTTCGGGTCCAACTCACAGTTGCGGGCGCTTGCGGAGGTTCACGCGTGTGATGATTCGGAGGAAGCTTTTGTGCGGGATTTTGTTGCTGCCTGGACCAAGGTTATGAATCTTGATCGTTTTGATAT
>WTHD01000265.1 GCA_011523265.1 Candidatus Binatota bacterium | reverse complement strand
GTGGCCCATGCCGGGGTGTTTCTGTGCATTTACCCCGTGCAGGGGCCGGGCGGATATCAGCTGATCGGCATGTCTGCCGTGCCCGTGTATGACCCGGAGGAACACCTGCCAGACCTCAAAGGACGCTATATTCTGGCCAATGCCGGGGATCGCTGGCAATTCCGGCCTATTGACATGGATGAGTATAAAGACATCCGCTCGCAGGTCGAAGCCGGCAGCTATCGCTACCGGATTATTGAACAGGATTTTCATCCGGGCGAATATATGTGCGACCCGGAGCGCTACCTCAAACACCTGCGAGAAGAAGCCGCTCATGCTTAGCATCCTTGAGCCCGGCCTGTTGACCACCGTCCAGGACCTCGGTCGCTTGCACTGGTACCACATCGGCATGCCGCCTGCGGGCGCGCTGGACGATTTCTCATTTCGGGTCGGCAACCTGCTGGTCGGCAACCCGGAGAACGCCGCGGGGCTGGAAGTGACCTACTCCGGGCCATCGTTTGAGGTGACGAGCGAGGGTTTGATCGCGGTGACCGGTGCGGACATCGCGTTTACAATCAACAATCAGCCCGCGGCGCAGTGGAGCGCTCACGCCCTACATCCTGGCGACCGCGTCAGCCTGGGCGGAGTGCGCCGTGGGGCACGGGCCTATATCTGCCTGGCCGGCGGGATTACGGTGTCCGAACGGCTCGGCAGCCGCTCGACCTATATGCTGGGCCGCTTCGGCGGTCTGGACGGACGCAAACTTGAGGCCGGCGACTGCCTCCCGCTCGGCGCGCCCCACACCTCACCCGACGCGATGCTGGGACGGACCTGCGATCCGGCACTGATCCCGGTTCCGCAAAAAGAACTCGATGTACGCGTCGTCATGGGGATGTGCAGCCATCGTGTTGCCCCGGACAGCCTGAAGGACTTTCTGGCTGCGGACTGGGAAGTCTCGACCGAAGCCGACCGGATCGGCTATCGACTAAAAGGCCCGACGTTCGAGTTCAACGCTGGCGAGCAGCCGTTTGGCGCCGGTGCCGATCCCTCCAATGTGGTCGATCTGGGCTACCCGATCGGATCGATCCAGATTCCGGGCGGGCTGGAGGCCATCGTCCTCTTGAACGACGCGGTGACGGGCGGTGGCTATACCACCATTGGCACGGTCATCAAAGCGGACCTCGATTTGATTGCCCAGGCCTCGCCCGGCGGTCATATCCGCTTTCACGAGGTCACGATTAACGAGGCACTGCAAGCACGCCGAGAGCGCGAGGCGCGCCTGGAGGTGATTCGTCTGGAGTTGGGCCTGTTCGACCAGGCCGGTGTGCTGGGGCAGTAGAACACATCAGAGCGACTATTCCCCCACCGTCATCACATACACCCCAGGGTTATCCAGTCGGACCTGCCAGCCGGGAAAGACCACGATGGAGGTCGTGACTTCCTCAATAATTGCCGGGCCAACGACTACGTTGCCCACGAGCAATTTGGCGCCGTCGTAAACCGGCGTCGTCACAAAGGCGTTGTGCTCTTCAAAGAAGGCCGGGCGTTCTCCGGTCTGGGCGCGGGCGGGGTCAGCGTTTCCACTGGCGAGTGGCGGCAGTTGAGGCCGTGCGACTTTACCCACGACAGTGGACTCCAGGTTCATGATCTCGACCGCATTATCCCGCTCGCAATAGGTGAACAGTTCTTCGTGACGGGTGTGGAACGCCTCGGCAATCGTATCGATATTGTCGGCCGAGATGTCTTCCGGCGAGATATCGACCTGACATTCATGGACCTGATCGACGTAACGCATGTCCAGCGAGCGGGAGATTGTTATCGCGTCCGCGGCGACTCCGGCGCTGCCCAGGTCGTGCCGTCCCTGCGCTTCCATGGCCGCAAAGGTGTCGTTGAGCTGCGCGTAGGCCACGGCGTCCAGACGGACCGCGCTGGACGACAGATAGCTGTGTTTCATATCCGCCAGAATCTCACCGAACGCACAGAAGGCGGAGGATACCTTGGGAATGAGAATGGTCGGAATGCCAAGCTCGCTGGCCAACCGACCGGCATGGGCCGGACCGGCCCCACCGCCAACGACCATCATGAAGTCACGTGGGTCATAGCCACGTTCGATTGACACGCGCCGAATACCACTGACCATATTGGAGTTCACCAAAGTGAAAATCCCCTGGGCGGCTCGTTCAACATCCAGCTTGAGCGGGCCGGCAATCTCGGTCGCAATCACGCGGCGGGCCGCCTCGGCGTCGATCCGCAGCCGGCCGCCCAGCAGCGCTTCCTGGTTCAGATAGCCCAGCACGACCAGAGCATCGGTCACGGTCGGGCGCCGTCCACCCTGACCATAGGCGGCCGGTCCCGGCTGGGCACCGGCGCTCTCCGGTCCGACCTGCAACAGCCCCATACGGTTCACGAAGGCGATGCTACCACCGCCCGCCCCGAGGGTCTCGACCTGCAGCATGGGGATACCGATCCGATAGCGCAGAAAATCAACGTCCTTGACGATATTCGTCTTGCCGTCCTTGCTCAGGCTGATGTCGAAGCTGGTGCCGCCCATATCCACCGTGATGATGTCACGCGGCCGGTCGCCAGTGCGCTCTTTACCTTCATGAAAGAACAGGCCGGCGTTCGGCCCCGCGGCCGGCCCCGAGTTCAAGGCGTAAATGCCCTTGTCGGCCAGGAAGCGACCGGAGGTCAGGCCGCCATTGCTCTGCATATAGCGTACCGGATTATCGTAGCCCAGGTCGCGCAGCAGGGCCTCCATACGCTCGACATAACGCTGGATGAGCGGACCGATATAGGCGTTCATTACGGTCGTGCTGGTCCGCGTGTACTCACGGATCTGGGGCAGCAGATCGACCGACAGCGTCACATAGGTCCCAGGCATTTCTGTCCGGACCAACTCGGCGATACGCCGCTCGTGTTCGGGATACAGGAACGACCAGACCAGAGAGATGGCTACCGCCTCAACGCTCTCTTCCCGAAAGCGACGGACCCCGCGCCGGACATCGGCTTCGTTGAGCGGAACACGGACTTCGCCGGTACTCAGCACGCGCTCTTCGACCGGGAAACGCAACGCACGCGGGACCAGCATGGTGGCTTGGGGGAAGTCCGCGTCATAGCGGTGCCCGTCTTCCTTGTGGCCGAGGCGAATTTCGAGCGAGTCTTCATGACCGGCGGTGCAGAACAGGCCGGTCTTGGCACCCTTGTGTTCGAGCAGGGCGTTGACTCCGACGGTCGTGCCGAGAATGACCAAGTCACAGTCTTGCAGGAAGTCCGCCACGCTACAGCCGAGGTCGGCTCCGATCTGCTCAAGTCCTTCGCTCACGGCACTGGGCGGGTCGTGCGGGGTAGACGGCGTCTTATAGAGACGGATGCCTTCACCGGCCGAGGCCAGAATAAAGTCGGTAAACGTCCCGCCGGTATCAATGCCGAGACGGTAGGCGTGCCGTGACATGGCTACTTTCCGGCCACGAGCCTCTCTTGGACGCGGACCGCGTCAGGCATATACTCCTGCGTGTCGTCCTCGACCTGGACGCCGTACTCCTCCCAGGCGGCCTGGACGGACACGAAGCCGTTGCGCACGTCTTCGAGTACCTTGTCGCGGTCGCGTTCATGCGGGTCGCCCACGCCGCCGCCGCCGGGGTTCTGGTTGGCGAAGCGCTCGCCCGGCTCGATTTCGGCAATCCGGTTGGTCTTGATCTCCTCGACGCTGCCGTCTTTCTTGTAATATAGCGCCCGTCCCACCTTGGGCTCGCGCAGCTTCGAGACCGCACCGAGCGCGCCCTGAGCCGGGTAGCGCCGTCCTTCGCCGAACATGACCACCGTCATGGGATCGCGGAGCGGTTCGACTTCCCAGTGCGTGCCCGAACCGCCGCGCAGTTTTCCAGCCCCACCCGAGTCCGTCATCAAACCGTAACGGTGGATGATAATCGGATATTGGTACTCAAGAATCTCAACATCTCCACTCGTCAGAGCACCAAAACAGCACTGCGGCCCCACCGCCGGCCAGCCGTCCGTCTTATGCGAGGCACCGCCGCCGCTGATAATGGTGGCCAGGATCATGGAAACGTACTCTTCGCCCGAGCGGTAATCCTGCCCGGCAATGTTCAGACCGTTTGAATGTCCCCAAGAGGCTACCGCCTTTTCGGGCAGGGCCTGTTCGAGCGCCATGCGGACGGCGTCCGTAATCGACTCTGACGGAGTAGTTGTGCAGTTCGCGTGCGGGGCCGGTTCTTTGGCGTTGGTGAGGGTGCCTTCCGGGCCGACGTCAACCGTAATGGGCCGATACAGCCCCTCGTTATACGGCGGGGGCAGTTGGGCGAACATCATCACCCCGAGATACACCCCGGACAGCGAGTTGGCTGCATAGGAATTGATGAAATACGGAATCTGGGGTGGGCTCGACAGCGAGACTGCCATGGTGTCTCCGACGATCTCGACGGTCGCGGCAATCTCGATATCGCCATAGCCGTGTCCAGCATCCTCGAGAACGGATTTACCGTGATAGGTCCCGTCGGGAATAGCGCTGATAAACGCCCGCATCTGGTGTTCGGCCAGATCGAGCAGTTCCGCCATACAGGCCATGACCACATCTTTGCCGTATTTCTCAAGCAGACCGATCAGGTTGCGCTCGCCAATCGTGACCGCGGCAAGCTGGGCGCGCATATCCCCGGCTTGGAGCCGGCGGGAACGGACATTGGTCAGAATAAAATTCACCACATCTCGCCGCTCTACCCCGCGGTCCCGTATTTTCAGCGGCGGGATACGCAGGCCCTCGGCATAAATCTCTTTGGCTTCAGGGTTATAGCCGGCGGGCACGGGGCCGCCGATGTCGGTGACGTGGCCTTTGCTGACCGTCCAGAACACGAGCTCGTCCTGGTAGAAGACCGGCTTATACATGCAGCAGTCAACAATATGAGAGCCGCTCCAGGCGGGATCGTTGTGATAGAACACATCCCCCGGATGAATATCGTCGCCGAAATAGTCGGCAACGGTCCGCAGGGCCGGCATCAGCGAGCCTAAGTGAATGGGGATGTCCTGGCCTTGCAGAATCATCTCGCCGCTGCCGAGAAATAGGGCATTAGAGTAATCGCGCGCAATATTGAACACGGACGAGCGCGACGTTTTCTCGATGGTCAGCGTCATCTCACGCTGGGTTGATTCAAGCATGCCCTGGACAACCGCCAGGGTGATCGGATCGGTCTTTGCCATACTGTCCTCTTTTCGCTTTGTGACGAGCGAGATCAGTCCCCTTGCATATCGTGGGCAACATAGCCAGCCTATTCCTCCTCAGCAAGCCGTATTTGGCACGCGAGGCGAGTTTCTGCTATCTCCTCGGAAGGAAAACAACAAGGAGGACGACATGGGCCGTTTAGATGGAAAAGTCGCGATCATTACCGGAGCCGCGCGCGGTCAAGGTGCGGTGGCCGCCCGGACCTTTGCGCAGGAAGGCGCGTCCCTGGTGATCAGCGATATCCTGCCGGAGATTGAACACACCGCCACTCACATTCCTTCAGCCGGAGCTCGGGTCGAATGGGTCCAGGCTGACACCGCGGACCCGGACGGGATCAAGGCGGTTGTCGAAAAAGCGATTGCAAGCTTTGGTCGCATCGATGTTTTGTATAACAACGCCGGGGTTATTTTAGGTAAACCGTTTCAGGAGACCACCCTGGAAGAATGGGAGCGGATTATTCGGATCGATCTGACCGGACCGTTCCTGATGAGCCAGGCAGTGGTCGCGCATATGGAGAAACAACACAGCGGCTCGATTATTAATATCTCGTCAGCCGGCGGCATTCTTGGCTATCCGCAGATGTCGGCCTATGGGGCGGCCAAGGGCGGGCTGGTGAATCTGACCCGTTGTATGGCGGTGGACCTGGCTCCGTATAATATTCGGGTCAATGCCATCTGTCCGGGCGCAATCGATACCCCCATGCCGCGCGAATACATCAAGGACATGGACAACAAAGAGGCGGTGTGGCAACAAATTGCCGACACACATCTGCTCAAGCGCTTTGGGAACTCGCACGAAGTGGTCTCCCTGGCCCTCTATCTGGCCTCGGACGAGGCGAGCTTCATGACGGGTGCAGTCATTCCGGTTGATGGTGGCCACAGTGCGCATTAGGCCAGTTCTGCGCCTTCGCTTCCCGCTGGGTGACGCGGGGACAAACCGAGGGAGTTGATTCTGTCGCATCGGGCACGATACTGTCTGCGTTTACTGGAAATGAGCGCACTATCATGATCGAAGCCTCAGGTCTGACGAAACTCTACGGAACGTTTCGCGCCGTCTCGGATGTGAGTTTCTCCGTTGACCACGGAGAGATCGTGGGACTCCTCGGTCCGAACGGAGCGGGCAAGTCTACGACCATCCGCATTCTGGCCTGTATTCTGTCTCCGACCACGGGCACGGCCAGCGTTGCCGGCCATAGCGTGCTGAGCGAATCTCTGGCCGTCAGACGTCAACTCGGCTATATGCCGGAGCACATCTCACTCTACCCGGAGATGGAGGTGGCCACCTATCTTGATTTTGCGGGCAAGCTCAAGGGGCTGGGCGGCACGGCCCGGCGGGTTCGTGTATCCCAGGTCATTGAAGAACTGGACCTCGGCTCTGTGACCCGCGTCTACATCGGGACGCTTTCAAAAGGCTACCGCCAACGGGTCGGTCTGGCCCAGGCCATGCTGCACGATCCCAGCGTACTCATTCTTGACGAGCCGACCATCGGCCTCGACCCTGAGCAGGCAGCCGAGTTTCGACAGCTCATCCGCGGCATGCGAGGGAATCGGACCGTCTTGCTGTCCACCCATATTTTGCCCGAAGTGCGTATGACGTGCGATCGGGTGATGATCCTCGCCAGAGGCCAGTTGCTAGCCCTGGATACCCCAGACAATCTGACGCACCGGTTGCGCGATGCAAGTGAGGTCGTGGCCCATATTGAGGGCCCGCAAGCCGAAGTGGAAACCCTCCTGCACAGCCTGCCCGGTGTCCACGAGGTCCAGGTGACCTCCCAGGAGAATGGCGGTGTGACCTCCTATACGGTGCGCGCCGCTCAGCACGATGACGTCCGGCCCAGCATTGTGGAAGCCGTGTCCGGACGTGGCTGGCGTTTATTTGAACTCCGCTCCCGAGAGATGGACCTCGAGGAAATCTTCCACCGGGTGGTTGATCAGCCGCAGCCATAAACAACAGCATCAATGAGACCGACGTATGGTTCTCCGCGCAATCTTCGTTAAAGAACTCCGCTCTTACTTTGGCCTGTTTCTGGCGTACGCCATTGTGGCGGTTGCCCTGGCCTTGTGCGGTTTCTTCTTTTACACCGACATTAGTTTCTTTATGATGTGGGGCGGCCAGAACCTCGCACGTGGCTTGTGGGAATTCTTTTTCCACGATCTCCGCTATGTCCTCCTGCTGCTCGTCCCGGCCATCACCGCGCGCTCGTTTGCGGAAGAAAAAAAACTCGGCACCCTCGACCTGTTATGGACCTACCCGATCCCGGAGAGCAGCGTCTTACTGGGCAAATTCCTGGCGGCCGCCACCCTGCTGTTGGTCGTTCTGGGATTAACCCTGGTGTATCCCTTCGTCCTCTCGCACTGGCATCCCGAGGTATATTGGCCGGCGTTAATACCCGGCTATGTCGGTCTGCTGCTCATTGGCCTGGTGTTTATCAGCGTGGGTCTGCTCTTGTCAGCGCTCACCGACAGCCAAGCGATTGCGGCCATGGCGACCCTCGGCGTACTCGTCCTGTTCTGGTCACTGACGTGGAACGAGCAGGCCATGAGCGAAGCCTGGCTTCACGTCCTGCTGCAAATTTCGCTCTTCGATCGCTTTTACAATTTCGCCCGCGGCGCGATTGACAGCCAGGAAATCACCTTTTTCCTCTTCTTTTTCTCATTCTTTTTGTTACTGACCTGGCAAGCGCTCCGCGCGCGGCGGTGGCGTGGCAAGGGGGAGTTCTCCTCGTTCAGGACGTTTCTCGCCACACCAAGCCGAAAGCAGTGGGTCACGGTGGCGGTTCTTGACCTGCTTATTTTGAGCGGTCTGGTCGGTCTCCAAACGCTCTCCATTCGCAATAATCTGCGCTGGGACTTCACCCCCACGCAGACCTTATCCGTGTCAAAGCAGACCAAAAGCCTGCTGGCCGACCTGGACAAAGACGCGCTGCTGACCTTGTTTTTTGGTGGCTCTCCGGATGCGTATCAACGCTATGAGGATGTGCTGAAGCGCTTTACCGCGGAAAACGCCTACTTCCAGTATCGGATTCTGCACCGGGATCGGAACATCGGGCTGGCCCGGCAGTACGGGGCGACCCATTACGGAACCGCGGTCCTCGAGTACGACGGGCAGCACAAACTCCTGCCGGGTGCAGGCGAGAAGACCATCACCGAGGCCCTGTTTCAGTTTCTCCGCCAGGAGCAAAAAACCATCTATTTTGTCGGTGGCCACGGCGAAAAAGACCCACAGGATGGTCAACCGCAGTTGGGCTATAGCCAAGCCGCCTCAGCTTTACGCAACGAAAACTTTGTGATCCGTCCCGTCTTTCTGGCTCGGGCCGAGCGCATTCCCGAAGACGCGGCTCTCGTCGTGGTCAGCGGCCCGCAGACCGACCTCTTACCGGACGAGCTTGAGCGTCTGGCCCACTATCTCTCGGCAGGCGGGAGCCTCCTCTTCATGCTTGACCCCATGCCGGCACCCAACCTGACTGCTTTCCTTGCCCAGTACGGTGTCGAGCTTGACCAGGACGTGGTCTACGATCCACAGAACAGACTCTTTGGCGGCGACGCGCTGAGCCCGCTGGTGTCGCTGTATAATACCGGAGTCGAGATTGTCAAAGACTTCCAGGTCGGCACCATTTTTCCGCTCTCTCGTTCGGTTGAGCCGGCCGACTCATTGCCCGACGGCGTGCTCTCGGCCCAGCCGTTCTGCCGCACTGGCCCAGGTGCCTGGGCCCGCTTTCGGGCCGGAGCCGACTCCCCTGAAGGCGCGGTAGACTTTGAGGGAACCAAGGCCCGGCCAGGACCGATTTCCCTGGCGGTGGCGGCAACGCTTCGCCGAGACCAGCCAACCAACGGGGACGCGCCACCCGCTGGTGGAGACCAACAAGCGGAATCCGGTGGTCGCCTGGTTGTGTATGGAGACAGCGATTTTGCCAGCAATGCCCGGCTGTCCCTGCTGGGCAATAGGGACCTCTTTCTCAACACGGTGCAGTGGCTGGTGCAGGACGAGAAGTTTATTACCGAACGCCCCAGGGATGCCACAATTCAGCAGAAAATTTCCACCTTGGTGCTCACCACGGAACAGACGCGGCAGTTATTCCTTATCACCATTGTTGCTGAGCCCGGCGCGATTCTTCTGCTTGGCATGCTGGTTTCCATCTATCGACGCAGACACCGGCGTTAGGCAGGAAGGGCTCAATCATACGAGCCTTACGTATCCGCTCTCCAGAGATTATTCGTCAGCTGGGGTCGGCTTCACGCGCCATTCAGTTAGCCATAGGCTGACCTTACCCTGGCGCGGGCCAGCCTCACCGCCCAAGCCGCCCAGAATGGTAAAGGATTCATCCCGCTGGACCATGCCAACACCAGGGGCGTACAGCGTCACCGCCTTGGCCTGGCCATTGCGGCTCCAAAAGGTGACTTCGATGCAATCTTCAAATACGCCCGCCGGCACCGCAGCCAACGCATTCAGCCCGGTGATTTCGTAGCGCCCGGCAGACGTTTTCCAGGTCGCCCCTGGTGTGAGTGGCGTTTTGAGGATGAACTGCGGCTGCCCGTCTTCGGATGCGGCGTTGCTCGGCTGCATCACGACCCCGGTAGACGATGCGGAGACAAACTCCGCAGGAGCATCCTTGGGCAGAAGACTCTGTTGAATGCGCAGCACATGGCCCGCCCCCTTTCGGCTGACCACCTCCCAGGTCTCGGTTACGGGGCCTGTCGGCGTCCCTTCGCTCGACTCGTACTGCCAGCGATTGGCGACCGACAGGGGGAAATAGTCGCCGGGCAGTTTGGTTACCTGGCCGGTCGCCGGGCTTGCCCCCACAGTCAGCAGCAGGGTCCCTAAAGCAGAAGAGACGCACCATCGAATGACCCTCCCCCTAGCCCTCGCCCAGGGAAAGAGGACTATACCCGGGTCTGGCAGGAGTCGGGCATTACCGATACTCGGCCTTGTGTCAGTTTTCTTTGTGCCCCTATAATCACCCATCTTTTCGTGACAAGGGCCCTATGGAGCGCAGCATGGAACGCATTGTAGACATCGTAGCCTACCCGACCTCTTTTCCTCTACCCCAGAATGCGACCGTTCAGCTTGGTATTGGGCGCGCTGTCAAACGCGACGCTGTTGTGGTCAAGGTCCACACCGAAAATGGACTGATTGGCTATGGTGAGTCTCACCACGCGCGAGCCCCCGGCACGGTCGCGCATGTCGTGAATACGACCTTACGCCAACTCGTGCTGGGCATGGATGCATTCGACACCACAGGAGTGTGGGAACGTGTCTATACCATGCAACTCCAGAGTCACGGCTTGGGCGCTGGGGCTGCCATAGCCCTGAGCGGCATTGATATGGCGTTGTGGGACATTCGCGGCAAGGCCTCAGGCTGGCCCTTGTACAAACTCCTCGGCGGCTCGGCCCAGCCAATTCCTGCGTATGCGGGGGGGGTGTCCTTGGGCTATCAAGCGCCGGAACGTCTGGTGGAAGAAGTGCGTGCCCTGACGGAGCTGGGCTATAGCGCCGTGAAACTCCGCGTTGGAGATACTCCACAGCGTGACCTCGAACGGGTCCAAGCTGTCCGTGCCGCGTTTGGTCCTGACCTCACCCTATTGGTTGATGCAAATACCGGCTATTGCCTTGAAGATGTCCGTCAGGTCATGGCGCGGTTCGACGAACTCGCGGTCGGGTGGTTGGAAGAACCCTTTGCGGCCCACGACTACCGGAGCTATGCCACCGCGGCGACTTTTGGCCATATATCGCTTGCCGCGGGGGAGAATCATTACACTCGGTTTGAGTTTGTGCGGCTTATCGAGGATGGCGCTATTCGTATTCTACAGCCGGACTTGTCAAAGACAGGTGGTGTGACTGAGGCTCTGCGCATCGCTGCGTTAGCCTCAGCATGGAAGCTTCCGATCCACCCACATACATCGATGACCGGGATTAACATGGCTGCCACCATCCATTTTCTCGCCGCTATTAACAACGCTGGATATTTCGAAGCGGATGTTTCTCAGAACAATTTATTTCGTGACGAACTCGTCTCTACACCGTATAGGCTTGATGCCAAGGGCAGTGTGCTCCCCCTTGAAGAGCCGGGAATAGGGGTGGAAGTGGACGAAGATTTCCTGAGTGCACACCCCGTGATTGAAGGGCCTGGCTACGTCTAATCTTCCAAGTTACAGGCCGGAAAATGGATGACCAGGCTGAGATTCCTGCCGTTGCACGCGAGCGTTCATTGTATCAGGACGAAGCGGTGTTGGGGACGTGCGTATATGAATCGCTTGCAGGAAGCCGAGTTGAATGAGAGACAGAGTGATCCTTTAATCCATCATTTTTTCCGCAAACTCTTCAATAACCGCAAGAGTCTTTTGCGTATCAGCCGCCGTCATAAACAGAATCAACTCCCGCACACCCAACTCGCTGAGCTGGGGAATGACCTCTGGCTTGCGGAGTAAGGGTCCAGCGGCGCTCAGGGCCGAGACGGAGAGGTCGGCATAGTCCCGCCCGCGTTCAGCCATGAGGGCTTGTAATTGTGGGACGCTTTTTGACAGCACTTTGAGGGAGGCCGTGCCCGGCTGCCACCCGTCTCCCAAGTCGGCCACCCGCTTGAGGGCCGGCAGACTCTCCCCGCCGAAAATAATGGGCGGATGCGGCTTTTGGACCGGCAGGGGAACGTTGTGAATGTCTGAAAATGTGAGGAACTCGCCGGAGAAACTCGCGGGCTCGGCCTGCCAGACCGCTTTCATGATGTGCAGATATTCTCGGGTTTGTCGCGCCCGCCGAGCAAAATCCTCACCGAGGGCGTCGAACTCTTCTTTGAGCCAGCCGACCCCAACCCCAAATTGGAATCGTCCGTGTGATAGCAGATCGACGGTAGCGACCGCCTTGGCAACCGCCAGCGGGTTTCGATAGGGGATGACGATGACGCTCGTCCCCAGCAGAATCCGCGAGGTTGCCAGGGCCAGACCTCCGAGCAGGACAAAGGGGTCTGGGAACGGAGCCCGGCGTGGAAAGCCGGCCGCTCCGTCCGCCGAATATGGATAGGCCGCCTCAATTTTTTCTGGAATCACAATATGGTCTCCCAGCCAGAGCGAATGGTAGCCAAGCTCCTCCGCCTTTTGGGCGACCCGTATATAATCGTCCGCCTGGGGATCGGCGTTGACGCCAATGGAATAGTGAATGCCGAATTTCATACTGGTCCTCCTCATGCTGCGCCGTCTGGGTCACACACATCATATCCCTACCATTGACGCAAAGGACACGGCACGTCATCGTGGAGGCAGAGACACCCGCCACAGAAAGGCAAGCGCATGGATGGTGCTATCGATATCGTCTGTAATCTCTTCACTCCACAAGAAGTCCAGCAGGGCCAGACCGGGGTGGATGAGTATTTTCTCGACCAGGTCCGGTTTCCAGCCGAGTTACGGCCTGGCGTCCCGCTGGAAACCTATCTGGAGAAAATGGACCGCGCCCGGATTCAGCGCTCCCTGCTGGTTGCGGTTCGGGCCGGCGACCTGCGCATCAGCGGTTCATTCGAGATTCCGTATGCACGGGTGGCGGACATCTGTCAGCG
>WTHD01000270.1 GCA_011523265.1 Candidatus Binatota bacterium | reverse complement strand
ACCTATGGTATACCCCACCTCCTCATAAAATACAAACGATGTTTTATTCTATGGATGTACCTCTAAGACTTGCTGACCAGTGGAGAGGCGCTGCCGAAAGTCCTGTACGGCCTGGGCCGCTCCAGTGAGATCATCAATGACGCCACTACTCGTCCCGACGACTGCGACAAACTTTCCCTCATTAGAGAGTTGTACCAGAATGCTATTGATGAACTCTAAGTCGGTGACTTTCGCCCCTCCTCCTGAAGCCTCACCTTGGTAGGTCAGGGCGGGGCCTGGATAGAAGCGCAGCGTAATCGGTACGGCCTCACCAGGATCATATGAGAAAAGTTGAGTTCCAGTTCTCAAATAGAACGTCAGCCCCGTATTATAGAGACTGCCAGATATGTCAAATGAAACGCCGAGCGAACCCCAGCAGGTCAGGCTTGGATATTCTTTATCAGTGAGAAGGTCTACAAAAGACCTCACATAGCAGAAATTCTTATCTCCTTGTGAATCTCTGCCGTAGAACTTCCGGTCTTTGTCTTGAAGGGCCGGGGTTGAGGCAGCAAGACTATCACGAAGGGCCTTACGCACGATACTAGCCGTATCTGCTACTGCCTCTGTTGAGTAGATGCCAAAGAGTATAATAAGCGCCCATATCTTACGCATACCCTTACACTCCTCTGTGTAAGCACGACCGGGCAGATGAGAGTTGCCGGGCCGTGCTTACATCACAACATGGTTATTGGAGTGAGTTCCTGTGTAAGCACGACCGGGCAGATGAGAGTTGCCGGGCCGTGCTTACATCACAACATGGTTATTGGAGTGAGTTCCTGTGTATTCGCCACGGCGCGGGTAG
Organism: Candidatus Binatota bacterium; assembly: GCA_011523265.1. Classification (GTDB taxonomy): domain Bacteria; phylum Desulfobacterota; class Binatia; order Bin18; family Bin18; genus Bin18. The sequence goes on along the minus strand of WTHD01000270.1, from coordinate 11,956 downwards.
CTACTCCCTCACCTTATGTGACTATTGTATTTGACAGGCGACCCGACTCAGCGGGCAACCATGTCATAGATGTAAGCCACTCCAACGTAGACGAAACTGAACAGAAGTCAAACAAAGTCATCTTGACTTATTGATGAAGGACAGTAATAGGGAGGGGGAAGAACAGGCGGCGTGGCTGAAATGGCAAAAGCGCGGGTCTTGCACACCCTGGCTCAGAAGACTAACCCTTCTGTTACCGGTTCGAGTCCGGTCGCCGCCTGTCCTTACCCCCTTACACTAACACGACGAGATACCCCGCGCAAATCGCCCTAACTACCTGTCTTTGTTAGACTTTTTTCCTACTTTATGCTATACTGTAGGGATGAATAGACTGTCCAGGGAACAACAAATACGCATTATTGCCGCTCTCGTAGAGGGCTGTTCCATGCGAGCGACGGAGCGCCTCACTGGAGCGTCCTTCAACGCCGTCCGATCTCTACTCATTCGGGGCGGCAAGGTCGCCATTGCCTACCATGACCAGCATGTCCGAGATGTTCCAGTGAGGCAGATTCAATGTGATGAAATATGGTCCTTCATTTACGCCAAGCGAAAGAATGTAGAATTCTGCCTCACGGCTCCCCGTCACGCGGGAGATATTTGGACGTGGACGGCATTAGATGCCAAGAGTAAATTGATTCTCTCCTACCATGTGGGCCACCGGACGGAGTATCACGCCAAGATATTTCTCCGTGATGTCGCCTCCCGCGTTCGTCCTAGGAAGAGAATACAAGTCACCACGGATGGGTTTCCTGCGTACCAAGATGCTGTCCCCTCCGCCTTCGGTCGCCACGTAGATTTCGCCCAGCTCGTTAAGGATTTCTCTGTCAACGGCGGGACGAGAAAGGTGGTTCGCAACGGGTATCCTTACCCGCCAGGGATCAATACGAGTTATGTGGAGCGGCAGAATCTGAATATGCGAATGTCCATGCGACGGTTTATGCGGAAGACGAACGGGTTCTCTAAGAAACTCGCCCATCATGCCTACATGGTCGCATTGTACGCCTGGCACTACAACTTCTGTTGGATACACGGAACGCATGGCCTCACGCCTGCGATGGCGGCAGGGATTGATACAAGGCTACTGGACATTGGGTGGATGGTGGACGTGATTCGTGCCCACGATCCCCTCCCCGGACCACGTGGGCCGTATAAATCCCGGAGGTGTGATTGATCCTTATGGGAAGGTTTGGTAGAAAAGACTTGGGACGGGATGACTCCAACATCCCGTCCCAAAATGCGCTGAAAGGAGAAAACCCATTATGATTAAACCACTTGCAACGCCTGCCCATAGTAGCAAATTTCGCCCTGCCGTGTCTAACAGTACTTTAGATACGCTCGTCATTCTTGCTGAGGCTCGCCGTTCTCTGCAAGATAGCCTAAGAGACATTCCCCAGATGGGCCTCAATAAAGCCTCCCTAGAGGCGGCTGTAGATTCCTTTCTCGCTGCGGCAGATCAACACTGTAGAAGAGTAAAAAGAGACCGGCTAGATTTAGCGTGGTCTTTTTACCTCGCTGGTTAGTCTTTGAAAGCAGTGGCTTTCTGTGGCGTATCATATTCTCCCTCCTGGGGCTGATTGGGAAAGAATAGGCAAAGAAAAATACACTACCGCTATCTGTGGAAAGAGAGTCAAAAACAGGGATCGCGGAGATGGGGACGAATACCGCAATCTTTCTCTTTTCCTCCAGGGCCATCGTTCCGGGGTGATGTGTTCCGATTGCCACGCCAAGATGAAAGAAGAGAACCTTCCTTAGCCTCTCACTGCCTGTGATTTCAAACTAACGCAGCACCGGATTCCTGCTTGCGCAGGAATGACGAGCGGCGCCACCGCATCGTAATCTGCTCTCGGAGCGATCACGCTTCCGCTTCAATCCGGTCGGCCATGGTCGGGAAGAGTTGCGAGCTGTCCATTTTTCCCTGCTGGCTGAAAAACGAGAGATTGCCGTCCTCGTCACACAGCCAGCATTCACGTGTACCCCTGGCAAAATACAGGGAGCGTTTCTCCGCCATTTCCGCGTCGGAGTTGGAAGGGGATTGAATCTCGACACACACCTCGGGGGCCTCGATATAGGGCGTTGCGCCCCTGTTGCGTTGCAGAAATGCGTCAGACGCCCAGACCACATCAGCCACTTTCACGCCTTTGGCTGTCTCCACCGAACATTCAGTCAGGACCGTCCCGTCCGGCATATGGCTCATCAGGTGAAAGGCAATTTTGGTTTGCAGATTGCCCTGCCGATTGGAAGCCGGGCGCATGACGATATTCCCCCACTCGTTGAGTTCAACCTTGTACGGCAAATCCTGGAGCAGGGTATCTTTGCAGACTTCGTCCCAATTCATGGCAGTGTTCCCCCAGCAGGTCTATCCTATCCCATCCCGTGTGATCTGATAAAGTGCCGCCAGGAATTTAACCGTTCCCCTGCCAAAAAAAGGACCGATTTTTTACATTCAGGGGGTGTCGCCGGTCGCCTGCTGTTTCTGGAGGGTGACGAGTGAGGCGAGTTTGCCAACGGGCGGCAGGCCCCGGATGATCCGCCCGTTCACTACCAGGGTGGGAGTGGCTTCGATCTCAAGACGCAGGGCCTCGTCAATATCGTTCTTGACCAGCGCCTCAGTCCGTCCATCGTCCATACACGCGTTGAACTGCTCGAAATCCAGTCTGGCAGTCCTGGCATGGGCGTCAAAGTCGGTCCGCTTGAATTTGGTTTGATCCGCAAACAAGAGGTCGGCATACTCCCAGAACTTTCCCTGTTCCGCGGCACACTCGGCAGCCATTGACGCCGCACAGGCACCCGGATGAACCTGGCTCTTCACGCCGGTGTTACACTGCCGGTCAAGCGGATAGTGCCGAAACACGATGCGGACATCATCCGGGTTGGCATGCTGAAATTTCAGCAGAGTGTCTCGGGCTCTGGCACATTGTGGACAGCGGAAATCAACGAACTCGTGAATGGTGAGCACGGCGCCCGCGGGGCCCTCGACGTGCCGTTCCGACCCACGCAGCACGACGGCGGGCTGGTCGTAGTAATAGCGCACAAAACCCATGTCCATCTCTGCTGGAGGAGGCGCGAGATATTCCTGAAGGGGGGTGACGTGGGCGGCGTCCTCTGTCTGGGTCAGCCCGATGCCCAGCAACACGACGGAAAAGCCCAGCGCGGCGTAAGCCAGCCGAGGCCGGGTCATCGTCTGGTCTGCCCGCCCCTGCACAACGGCACTCGCGAAAAGGCCCAGGTTCACCAGGTATAGAGCGGTACACAGGGGGCAGACCGCTCCTATCGTGAAGAATGAGACCGCCGCCATATACAGCGAGAAGACAAACATCCAGCCACACAGCAGGACGGTCAGCCCAGGCACTGCCAGGAAGGTGCTGGCGAGGAGGATCACATAGCTCCCGGCGGCCAGGACGGCGACCGGAACCCCAAAGAGCGTCGCATAGGCGCTGCTCAAGACCAGGCTACAGTTGACCGTGGTCCCGCTGCCGCAAAAAGCCGATTCAATACTCCCGCCTGCCCCGGCCTGATAGTGGAGGACCGAGAGGTAGACCCCGATAACGAGACCGAGCGCCCCAAGGATACGTATGGCGAGCGGTGGCCAACCGGGAATGGGGCGTTCGGCGTGCGAGGCCGGGTCATGTGTGGCCGCCTGACGACGGGCAGCTTTTGCTTTCTTTGCTGACATGGGCTGAAAAAGAAACGTGTCCAGCATCTACATGTTTATTGGAGGACACGTTTCTGCCTTGAAGCATTACCACACCCCTTTCTGAATCGCCAATAGGGGCAGGGTTGCCTTGCGCGACGCGGGGAAAGCGGGTAGGGGCGAACAGATCGCTGTGCGGAAAGGGAGCGGGTATGGAGACGGATGATCTTGGCTGGATTCCCCGTTCTGTTCGAGACAAGCTCGACCAAGTCCGGATCAAACTCCATTTAAGAGAATGGCAGGCCTTCCCCCTGGAGGATCGCCAGGCCCTGTGCGCTTTGCCCTGCCAGACCACGGTTGAAAAAAAGGCGTTCCAGGACCGCCTCGATACCTTGGCCTTGCAGCACTGCGGAGCGCTGCCGCGACGGCTGCCTCCAGACAGATTGGGTGAGAGAGACTAGGGGCGACCGACAGGTCACCCCTATGGATTACTGCGCTGCCAGCATTTCCTCTATCAATGCGGCAAACGCCGAGTAGGGTTGCGAACCGGACAGAAAACGGCCGTTCACAAAAAAGGCCGGTGTGCCGCTCACCCCGAGTTGGGTGCCGAGCGCCAGGTCCTTGCTGACCGCTGCGGTATAGGCGTTATTGTCCAGGCAGGCCGTAAACTGCGCCGTGTCCAGTTTGAGGTCGGCGGCGTATTGTTTCAGTTCCTCGGGCTGTAAGGCTTTAATATTGGCGAACAGGATGTCGTGGTACTCCCAATATTTGTCCTGATCTCCGGCACAGCGTGCCGCCTCAGCCGCCTTATACGCCTGGGGATGAATCCGGGTTAACGGAAAATCCCGGAACACGAACCTGACTTTATCTTTGTAGGTCTCCTGGATTTGGGAGAGTGCAGACTGCACTCGGGCACAGTACGGTCATTGATAATCGGAGAACTCGACCAGCGTAATGGGCGCGTCCTGCGGTCCTTTTGTGGGTGCTCCGGCGGTCGGAACGTCAACAATGGGCGGTGTCAGCTTAAAGTCGATCGTGGCCGCTTTGCGCAGTTCGGCGGCAAAGGCCTGTTGGCGCTGTTGCTGTTTGCGGGCCTGGAGGGATTGTTTGAGTTGAGCCTGCACCTCCTCCAGCTTCCTCTCGCCAAACCGGGCTTTGTTCTTCGTATAGTAATCCTCGACCTCTGCGTCGCTGACCGGTTCTGTTTTATCGGTGACTTCCTGCTGGCGGAGTTGTTGGCGGGTGATCCCCCGCTTCTCTGCTTCCTGCTCTTGCAGATGGGCGTCGATGATCGAGTCAACCGCTTGCTTTTTGAGCGAGTAGATTTGATTGTGCAAACGGAGCATCTGGCCTTTGATCTGGTTTTCAATCTCTGCCTCGGTAATGCTTCTCTCGCCCACTGTGGCCAGCACCGCGCTGGTGGCCTCGGCTCTGAGTGCGCCCGGAGCCAGCACAATTCCTGCTAGTAGCAGGGCCCAGACGCGGCTGCGGCTTTTCCGCCCGTGTGGTTTCATCGTTGCTCCTTCTCTGCGTTCGGCTAGCCGGTAAAAGTCAAAATAAGAAAGAAGAGCAGCAAGGGGGCGAGCATCCAGATCAGAAAAACTACCCAGGCCGGTCCTTGTCCCTGATTTTCCATGTCATCTCCTCCAACTGAAATGGTTTGATTTCAGGCCCCTACCATACGGAAAACCGGGCTCCGACTCAATGTGGTCGGTCGTGACGCAAGAGGACGGTCCACGCATTGCCCCTACTGGGGCTGGTCGAAGAGGGACTGCCGGGTAATCCAGAACCGAAAGAGGCTCCAGACGACAACCGCGACGAGCAGCACTCCCCACGCAACGTGCCCAAGACGCTGGACAGAAGCGAGGGCGGCGTCAATCTCGGCGCCAAAGGAATAGGCCAGTGTAAAAATGAACGGCACATAGACGGCGATGGCAATCAGACAAATCCGCACATAGATAGGCGTTGGCATTCCGTGGGCACCAACAATAATATGGGCGGGAAGACGCAGGCCGGGCAGGAAGCGGGTCAAGAAAAGTGCCCGATTCCGATGCTGGTCAAGCCAGGTCTTAAACCGCTCGACCCATTTGCTGCGGTGGAGAAAGGGAAATACTGAGCGTGAACTTCTGCCCCTCCAGTGTCGTCCTACCCAAAAACCAACAAAATCGCCGCAAAAAACGCCCAGGCCGAGCAGCATGAGCATAGTGGTTAGCTGAACCTGGTCCGAGTAGTAGAGATAGCCGGCGGCAACGAGGGCGATTTCCTCGGCGAGTGGAATGAACCATATCCCCGCAATAAGCAGCAGAAAGATGGTGATATAGGGTGAGTACGTGAGGTAAGAAACCCAGGAATCAATGGCGGATGCCGAGAACAATTCAAACACGGGAGTAGAGACTTTCTTATAATGATACTGCCTGGCGCTCAACAAGAAAAACAGCGCGGTGCGTTCCAGGAGAATGTAAGCCTTATTATACCGAGATCAAGTCCGGTGGAAGAGACCGGGGGCGAGACGACACTCCTCAACAGCGCCACGGGGCGTTATTCTTTCCTTCTCGGGCTGTTCTGAGTATATTGAGACCGGACTTCAGCAATGCTGGAGGATGCAGAATGACATGGTGGATAGTGTTTCTGAGCGGCTTGCTCTGGGTGCAGCCGGCCTGGGCGACGGCGAATATCTCTCCTGCTCTCCTGGGCATGTACCGCAAGACCATTGAGATCGAGAGGGAACTTTACAGCCATGCCGCCCGCTACGGGGTAGACCATCGGCTCGCTCGGGCTGTGATTCTCCAGGAATCGGGCGGGAACGCGGAGTGGGTTTCTCCGGGCGGAGGTGTCGGGTATTTCCAAATGTCCTCCGGACTCGTCCGTTTACTTGGCAGCCCGACTCCTATTGAAGCCGGAATAAAATACTTGGCGCAATTACAAAATCAGTTCACGCGTGAGGACTATGTCCTGGCCGCGTATAAGCTCGGTCCCGATCGGGTACAAGAAGACGAGCCCATCCACTTCAAGACGCTGCAATACGTGGTGAGCATTGGGTACTATAAATCCGTTTTGCAGGAATATGAGCCCGAAGTACGTCGCCGCGCAGAACAGCTTAAGCTGAGAAAAGTCCAACCCGAGGAGTCATGGGAATCCGTTGCCCAGGCCCTTCGGCTCACGCCCACCATCCTGCGTTTGTACAATCCCATGCTGGCGAAGCGTTTTCTTCAAGGCGGCTCGACTGTTGTCTATCCCCTGGAGATATCCGCGGATCTGGTCGATGTGGGGGAAAAGCCGGTGTATGTGGTCCGTATTGGAGACACGCCCGAGCTGCTGGCCAACGTCTTTCAGGTTGATTCGCAGACGTTTCGTCAGCAGCACCAACTGTGGTATTTGCATCCCCTTGCGGCTGGAAAAGAAATCTCCCTTCCAATATCCTCAGCGGCAGCGCCGGATAGACGGGCGGTAACGTCCCTGCCGACACCGCTGTCCTCTGCCCCGGGACGTAGCGCTGAAGAAAAGAAAAACGAGCAAGACCTGCGGTATACCGTGCGTCGCGGAGATTCCCTGGAGAGAATCGCCCGGCGTTACGGGACGACGGTACGTGCGCTGAGGACGGCAAACCGCCTGCGCGGAACCCAGATTAATATAGGTGCGGTGCTGCGGATTCCCACCGGTCGGACCGAGACGACGCTCTACCGGGTACGCTGGGGGGATACCCTGGGGGAGATTGCTCTGCGCCACAATACCACGATTGCGACCCTGGTCCGGCTCAACAACCTCCGCAGTCACCATATTCAGGCGGGCAAGGTGCTGCGTATCCCCGCGTCATAAAGGCAGGGGACGGGGACGGTCAGCCTTCACTCGGGGGTGTCAAGCCGGGCGGGGTAATCGTCCTCTATGGCTCTGACCGCACGATAGGCAAACTCGGTGTAGGGGACGGGAATGCCGAGGCGCTGGCCTTCCTTGAAGACGTGTCCGACGGTCTCTTCGATCTCCGTTTTTTTTCCTGCCAGGACATCTTGGAGCATGGACGGAATAATCTGCGTCCGTCCGCTCCGTGCCACCTGTTGTCCCACCCGCACGAGCATCCGCACGGCCTCGTCGAAGGGGGCGTCCCGGAGCGTCTGCTGATCGAACAGGCTCCAGGCCGCATGGTCGGACAGGGGAATGCCGAGGGCATCCGCAACGGCCGCCACTTCTCGAAACATATGGACTGAGAGGGTCGCCAGTTCCGGGCTCGACCAGACCAAATGGACCGGCAGGCGGGTCAGGGCAGCCAGCGGGGCAAAGGGGTTTTGGATGGCTTGCTTCGTCCATTCGATCGAGACGATATTCTCGACCGCGGCCGCCTTGAGTCCGGCGTCAATAAACGTCTGAGCAAGACGGTCGACCCGCGTTGAGCGCGTGCCGTCCGGTTCGCCAAAGAACGTAATCCCGTCCAGGCTATAATGGACCTCGCCATCGCGGACGAGGGTCGCGCCGATCATGGTGGTCGCGCCAACGACGGTAGGCGCACCAAAAACGCGAGCCATCTGAGCGTTTTTCACCACGCCATTCTGAAGTGAGGCGACCGTGTCAACCTGGAGATGTTTGACGCTGGCCAAGGCGCGCGGCATGTCCTTGGTCTTCACGGTAATCAACAGGACATCGGCCGTGTCGAGGGCGGAAGCATCGGCGTACGCTGGTAGCCGGACCCGAAAATCGGACAGGCCGGTGAGGCGCAGACCGTTTTGCTGGACCGCCCGCGCGTGACCTGGCCGGGCTATCATGACGGTGTCTACCCCATGCCGGGCGAGATGCCCGGCGACAACCGAACCCACACCACCGGCACCGAGAATCACAACCCGCATATCCGCCCTCCCTTACTTTTATTGGCACGGGATTATGGCGGGTCCGTCTCGATATTGTCAACGAAGGCGCTGCTGTCTAGGGCTGCTCCGGGAATTGGACCCGATATACCCGCGACAGGTGGATGAAATACCCCTCTCCCGGTTTCAACGCGGCCAGATTCTCGGCCGCGACCTTTCGGCCGACGGTCTGACTGATCGCCTCAGCCTCAGTTCCTGCTGCGCGCAAGAGCAGCGTTGTTTCGTACCGCCCAAAAACGAGGCGGGACGGGTGTGGAAGGAATTCGACCACCACCATTCCGGTGCGTAAGAAGAAGGTGAGCGTGTGCTCCCAGTCGGCCGTCTCTTGGGCACCATCAACGATGAGAAGGGGGGGCAGGGAAGGCGTCCTGCCCAGACCGATCTGAAGCGTCTGAAGCACCTGCTGAGCGATATCGTCCGAAACCGTCCCCTCTGCCGGCAGGGGCATATAGGCGGCGTCTTCACGCAGCAGGAGACGAAAGGGCATTTCGAGTTGCTGACGACCGTGGGCGTCCAGACACACCACCACGCCGTGTTGGCTCGCCTGACGCAGGGCAAGGCCCAGGCATAACTCGGTCCGGTCGCGTGGCTGTCCCCCCAGCACGGCCAGACGGCCGCTGAGGGCGGGCAGCGGAAAGAGACGCTCCTGGGCCATGGAGCGGGCAGCATAGCGCCTCTCCCGCCGCAGGGAAAGCTGATCAACTCCCGGTCACGCGCTATCTCCTCCTCTACTCAGGCCGTGCCGAAGCGCGTATAAGGTGTGCATGTCAATGGCACGCTCATCTAAAGGCGTTTTCCTGGTGATAGGACTCCTGACCATAGGTGTGGTGGCGGTGACGATTACCTATCGTCACCGCACCCCTCCCAAAGAGACCTTGCAGAGTATCCTGCAAGCCCGTGGGATGCCCGCGGCAAAACGGGGAATGCAACTTTCCCAAGCCGGACGCCAGCTTTTGCCGCCCGACGAGCGGGCCGAAATGGACGCACTCTATGCCGAGGCCCTCCGATCGTTACCCGAGCGGGAGCGACTGAGATTGGAGGAGCTGAGAAAGCATGGCGCCCAGGCCAGCGGACGGGAGGTGACGGAGATGGGCCGGTTGGTCCAAAAGGCGCTTCGGACGCTACCACCGGAAAAAAATCAACGCCTGTTTGCCCTGGTCGAAAAGGCGGTTGCCCTCCAGCTTGCCAAACAACAAGCCGCTACCCAGCCGAAGTAATGGCATGCCGTTCTCAGCCCCCCTTGCCGCCGTCCGCCTGCTGTGTCTGCTCGCCTGTCTGGTCTGGCCCGCCCCGGTTGCCGGCATCCGATCCGACGCCACGACGCTGTTCGGGATCGAGGGTTTTCAGGTAGCTATTGTGGCCCTCAGCCCTCCGGCGCGGAGACTGGGATTTTCGGAAACGCAGCTCCACACGCTGGCTGCCACTCACCTGCGCCGCAACGCGCTGACGGTCGGGGATTTTCCAGCCGTGCTGAATATCTCACTCCGGGTCGTGGAACACCCGGCCTCGGTGTTGGCCTATTCGCTTGAACTGCAAGTCCAACAAGTCGTTCATTTGAAACGAACGGAGCAGGTCCACTTAATGGCCCCAACCTGGACGGAAGGGACGCTGACCATGGTGCCGCGAGCAGGGCTGATACGCAGCGTTGAAAGTGCCCTGGCCGAACTCTTTGACTCGCTGGGTCGGGATTACCGCCTGGTCAACTCATGAAGCCTCTCGTCAACCCAAAAGACGATAGCCTGCTCGTCCGCATCCCCGCGGGCGGGTATTGCATGGGAAGCGAGAGCGGGACGCCGCCCGAACGTCCGGCCCACCGGGTCTCGCTGGGGAGTTTTTATATTGCCCAACACCCGGTGACGAATGCCCAGTACCGGCAGTTTGTCCTCGACACCGGCCACCGCGCACCCTATCTCGATGACGCCCGGGTGGAGCGCGAGAATTGGGACCAGGAGCGAAATCTACCGCCAGCGGGGCGAGAAGACCATCCGGTAGTCCTGGTGAGTTGGCATGATGCCCAGGCCTACTGCGCCTGGGCCGGAGGGCGGCTGCCAACCGAGGCCGAATGGGAAAGCGCGGCCCGGGGCGGGTTGGCAGACAAGCCCTATCCGTGGGGAGATGGGATCAATCGGGAGCTGGCAAATTATGATAATCGGGCCGGGACCACCCCGGTCGGGAGCTATCCGTCCAATCCCTATGGTCTGTATGACATGGCCGGTAACGTCTGGGAGTGGGTCGCTGACTGGTACGATCCACACTACTACGCGGTTTCCCCGACCGAGGACCCGCAGGGCCCGGCGACCGGAACGGTCAAGGTGCTGCGCGGAGGAGCCTGGCTGCTCTTCCCCGAGTTTTGTCGGGTGTCCTACCGCTTCCGCAACAACCCCAATTTTCGCTTCAATCTGATTGGCTTTCGCCTGGCGAAATCGGCCTGAGCAGGCCCTCCTGATACAACTGGGCCAGGACCCGACGGATCTGGGCAGGCGAGCTCTGCCGCCCGTCGGGATGCCGCTGATAGGCTTCCAGAATGTCCGGCACGGCGCGCCGGGTCTGCACGCAACGCAGCAGGGTCGGGACATTAACCCCGGACAGAAAGCGCAGGCCGCGTGGGTAACGCGGGGTCACAACCGCGGGCCGGAGCTCCACATACGAGCCTTCGATAACAGGCTGCTCCTGGATACGCAGGTCAGGCGTGACCATTAAGTGTGAAACCGGCTGGGAATCAAATGGAGAAAAGGCCGTGGACGGCTGCTGCGGAGCGATGGGACCCGCGTCGGGCTCAAGGCGCAGGCAACGGTGCTGCCAAAAGGGACGGTCCGGCCAGCGGCCCTCTTCCGCGTAATAGCGGGCCGATTGCTGATAGTGGCTGTGATAGGTGTCCCGCTGACCGGCTTCGTACAACTCGGCAGCCTGGGACCGCATGGCGGGCCGCTGGAGTATGGTGTTGACAACCACGGCGCCGGTAATGGCGGATGCCATGGCTTTCCGGACTCCCTCCGAGGACAAGGGATCAATGAACAGGCCGGCGTCACCGACGAGGAGGGTGCGGCCGGCGACAAACTGCCGTGCGGTGTACAGGCTGGCATCAAAGACCTGAGGTGGGTGGGGGAGGTGCGCGTCAGCCAGAAAGCCCGAGACATAGGCCGCCTTGCGGAGTTCTTCGATATAAAAGCGTTGCAGTCCGACCCGCTTTATGGCACGGCTGTGTCGCCAGTCAAGCAGCAGCGTGACATTCCGCTCGCCCGTGTGCAGCGGGACTGACCAGACCATGCCGTCCGCATAGGCTTCAAGCAGGGTGTTGGCGGAGTCTACGCCGGGTGGATTCCCCGCGTTTTGCCAATAGCCCGTCAGGGCCAGGGTCTGAAAGACGCTGTCCCGCTGGCGCAGGTTGTGGCGGGCGTATATGCCCGCGTGGCCGGTCGCATCAACACAGAAG
>WTHD01000237.1 GCA_011523265.1 Candidatus Binatota bacterium | reverse complement strand
GCTTCGTCCGCTCAAACCGCTCCTTCGCCATCTCTCTCCCTTTCTGCGTAATGCGATAAAAATATCCACTACGAATAGAGGGGGCCTGTACGACCACCTCATCGTTGGAGCTTGTCTTCGGAGGAGCATACCAGAACCCGGTTCGCTCCCTTATTCTGAAGTTCGCAATTCTAAATGCTATTTCAGAAGAGTCAACCGCCCACAGCAGTAGATATTTAGGCTCGTTTCCCCCTGCTCTTCCCTCGTCTTTTCTTCAGGTCACATGAGACACTGGTAGTGTTCACCTGTAGTCGAAATATAAAAAAGAAGTCCGTTTCGCCACGCGATGAGTAATCGTATCTCTATTACCAGCGATAATGGGCAAATGCTTTATTCGCTTCCGCCATACGGTGCGTATCTTCACGTTTCTTCACGGCGCCCCCTCTATTCTGGGACGCCTCAAAGAGTTCGCCGGCCAGCTTCTCTTCCATATTTTTCTCCGAGCGTTGCCTGGAAGATTGGACAAGCCAGCGCATGGCCAAAGAATTTCGTCGGACTTGGCGTACCTCAACCGGCACCTGGTAGGTCGCCCCACCAACTCGGCGTGATCGGACCTCAACCAGAGGTTTGACATTTTCTAATGCACGCTTAAAAACCTCGAGCGCGTCCTCTCCCGTTCTCTGCTGGATCAGTTCCATTGCTCCGTATATGATCTTCTCGACCTTTCCCTTTTCTCCGTCGAGCATCATCATATTGGCGAATTTTGACACACTAGTATCGTGGTATTTCGGGTCCGGTAGGATCTCACGTCGCGCGGCAGGTCCCTTACGTGGCATACTCTTCCCTCTCGTTCACTTGGGCTTCTTTGCACCGTATTTTGATCGGCCCTGCTTTCGTTCCTGGACACCGATGGAGTCAAGTGTACCACGGATAATATGGTATCGGACGCCGGGTAAGTCCTTGACTCGACCGCCACGGATCAGCACAACGGAGTGTTCCTGCAGATTGTGTCCGATGCCGGGGATATACGCTGTCACCTCAATACCGTTGGTCAGTCGCACACGGGCGACTTTTCTCAGGGCCGAGTTCGGCTTTTTCGGAGTCGTCGTATAGACTCGAGTACACACCCCACGCCGTTGAGGACAGGATTGCAAAGCTGGGGCGGTCAATTTTCTGCGTTGTTGCACTCTTCCTTTTCGTACGAGTTGCTGAACCGTAGGCATTCATCCTCCTTGCGACTCTCGGCCGGCCGTTCTCAAAGAGGGAACGTACCCTCCAACACATGATGCTGCTGGACACGTTTCCTCTTTCTATGCTTCGAGTATTTGGGCAATGGGCAAAGGTTCTTCTTCCTCGAGCAAAACCTCCGGGCTTCCGGCAGTGAGCTGCGTATAACTCGGAGTGCCGGTTCCGGCAGGAATGAGCCGTCCCATGATGACATTCTCTTTGAGCCCTAACAGGTGATCGACCTTGCCATTAATAGCCGCTTCCGTCAGTACCTTAGTCGTTTCTTGGAACGAAGCGGCTGAGATGAAACTATCTGTCGAGAGACTCGCTTTTGTAATTCCCATCAGGAGCGATTTCGCTTCTGGGGGGGTGCCTCCATCAGCCAGCACACGTTCTGTCTCTTCTTGGAAGCGCCACTTCTCGACTTGCTCGCCAACCAAGAAATCAGAATCTCCAACCTCGGTCACAAGCACACGCCGCATCATTTGTCTCACAATCACTTCGATATGTTTATCATGGATACGCACCCCCTGGAGGCGATAGATTTCTTGAATCGCGTCCACCAGAGACTTTGCGAGTTCACGCTCGCCGAGAACACCAAGGATGTCATGCGGATTTGAGGACCCATCCATCAGCGGCTCTCCCGGCCGGACGTAATCGCCTTCTCGTACGCTGATATGTTTTCCCCGAGGAATGAGGTACTCCCGCGCTTCGCCCACTTCAGGGGTAATCAACACCTTCCTTTTCCCTTTGGTATCTTTCCCAAAAGAGACCGTCCCTTCAATTTCGCTGATAACGGCGAACTCTTTCGGCTTTCGCGCCTCAAAGAGCTCGGCAACCCGAGGCAGACCACCAGTAATATCTTTCGTTTTGGTGGTTTCTCGTGGGATCTTTGCAAGCACGTCCCCTGCTTCAACCCGTTGGCTCGCGCTCACATTGATATTGGAGCCAACCGGCAGCAGATAGCGGGCGTCCAATCCATTCGACAGCTTCGCCGTTTTACCGCTGTCATCTTTGATTGATACTCGTGGGCGCATATTTGGATCGCGGAATTCGATAATGACCCGTGTGGACAGACCTGTCCGCTCATCGACCTTTTCTTGCATGGTCCTGTCGTCGATATCACCGAATTTCACCTCACCGCTGACCTCAGTCAGGATGGGGACGGTGTAGGGGTCCCATTCCGCGATTAAATCGTTGGTTTTGACCTTTGCCCCGTCTTTCTTTTTCAGCTTTGCACCATAGACGATCTGATACCGTTCTCTTTCACGCTCCCGTCCTGGCTCGAGAACTTCAGTCACAGCAACCTCTCCGTTGCGGTTCATTACAACGAGATTCCCATCCCGGTCGACCACGGTCTTGAGATTGATATAGCGGAGTACGCCCTCATGCCGAACCGTGAGCGTCGTCTGCTCGGCCAGCCGGCTGGCCGTCCCACCAATGTGGAATGTCCGCATTGTCAGTTGGGTGCCTGGCTCGCCAATCGACTGCGCAGCAATAATGCCGACCGCTTCACCTAGATGCACCATTCGCCCACGGGCAAGGTCACGGCCATAGCACCGTGCACATATGCCTCGCCTAGTCGTACAGGTCAGCGCAGACCGTATCCATACGCGCTCAATCCCGGCCTCTTCTATGCGTACGACGCGGTCTTCATCAATTTCTTCGTTTGCGCGAACAACAACCTCTTGGGTAAAAGGATCACGAATATCATCGAGGGCAACACGTCCCAAGACACGCTCCCCGAGGCTTTCTATGATTTCCCCGCCCTCAACCAGTGGGGTCATCTCGATACCATCAATCGTACCGCAGTCCTCTTCGCTCACGATCGAGTCCTGAGCGACATCAACAAGCCGTCGGGTCAGATAACCAGAATTCGCGGTCTTGAGAGCGGTATCAGCTAACCCCTTCCGCGCCCCGTGGGTGGAGATAAAGTATTGGAGTACGGAGAGTCCTTCACGGAAGTTAGCCGTAATCGGTGTTTCGATGATTTCCCCCGATGGCTTTGCCATGAGACCGCGCATACCCGCGAGCTGGCGAATCTGCTGCGCACTGCCGCGCGATCCAGAGTCTGCCATCATATAGATGGGGCTAAACCCGGCTTTGTCTTCCTGGAGACCCCTGAACATCTCATTGGCCGCTTCATCGGTGACCGAGGCCCAGGTATCAACAACCTTATTGTGCCGCTCACCGTCTGTAATCAGACCTTTTGTATATTGGTCCTGAATCTCTTGCAGACTCTTTTGCGCTTGGTCCAAGAGATGGCCCTTTTCTTGCGGAATCACCATGTCCTTGATGCCGATTGAGATCCCCGCCCGAGTGGCATACTCGAAGCCAAGATCTTTCAAACGGTCCGCAAAGATCACGGTGGCCTTGTTGCCCGCCCGCAAAAAGGCAGCATCAATCAAGGCACCGAGTTCTTTTTTCTTCATCACCCGGTTAATATCCGAGAAAGGAATCTCCGGCGGTGCAATTTCCGCCAGCAAGATCCGACCCACCGTTGTTTCGACCCGTTCACCATCTAGGCGCACTGTGATCTTCGCCTGCAAGTCAACCCTACCTTGGTCGTAGGCAACCCGGACCTCCCCCGGACTACTGAAAATTTTTCCCTCACCGAGCGCACCGGAGCGCTCGCGGGTCGCGTTATACAATCCAAGGACGACGTCTTGGGTAGGGGCGATGACCGCCTTGCCGTGAGCAGGCGAGAGAATATTATTGGTTGACATCATCAAGCTACGAGCCTCAACCTGGGCCTCAACCGACAGCGGGACATGCACGGCCATCTGGTCGCCGTCAAAGTCGGCATTATAGGCCATACAGACGAGGGGGTGCAGTTGAATAGCTTTACCTTCGATCAGGATGGGTTCAAAGGCCTGGATGCCGAGCCGATGCAGGGTTGGGGCGCGGTTGAGCAAAACCGGATGCTCCTTGATCACCTCGTCCAGGATGTCCCAGACTTCTGGCCGTTCCTTCTCCACCATCTTCTTGGCACTCTTGATCGTGGTCGTATACCCTCGTTCCTCAAGCTTGTTGTAGATGAACGGTTTGAACAATTCCAAAGCCATATACTTCGGCAGACCGCATTGGTGGAGGCGTAATTCCGGTCCGACGACAATGACCGAACGGCCTGAATAATCGACGCGCTTTCCGAGGAGATTTTGGCGAAAACGTCCGCTTTTGCCTTTCAGCATGTCGGACAAAGACTTGAGAGGACGTTTGTTTGGGCCAGTCAACGGGCGGCCACGACGGCCGTTATCAAAGAGAGCATCGACCGCCTCTTGAAGCATGCGCTTCTCATTTCGAATAATGATATCCGGGGCGCTCAGCTCCATGAGCCGTTTGAGCCGGTTGTTGCGATTAATCACTCGACGATACAGGTCATTCAGATCTGAAGTCGCAAAGCGCCCCCCATCGAGCGGGACGAGGGGACGAAGGTCTGGTGGAATGACGGGGATGACTTCCAGAATCATCTCTTCCGGACTGTTGCCAGACTGCCGAAAGGCATTGACGACCTTGAGACGTTTCGCGGTTTTCTTCCGTCGGGCTTCGCTCGACGTCTCGACCATTTCAACCCGGAGCTCTCGTGCCAACTGTTCCAGGTCAAAGTCTTGTAATAGTTCGCGAACCGCCTCCGCACCCATCCCTGCTCGGAAGCTCCCCGGACCAAATTCCTCAACGGCTTTCCGGTACTGGGTTTCACTCAGCAGTTCTTTTTGCTTGAGTGGCGTTTCGCCCGGATCAAGAACGATATAGGACTCGAAGTACAGCACGCGCTCAAGTTCTTTGAGCGTCATATCCATGAGTGTCCCGATCCGACTGGGGAGGCTCTTCAAAAACCAGATGTGCGCCACCGGGCTGGCAAGGTCAATATGGCCCATGCGTTCACGACGGACTTTCGACTGGATGACCTCAACCCCGCACTTCTCGCAGACGACGCCTCGGTGGCGCATCCGTTTGTATTTGCCACAATTACACTCATAGTCTTTGGTCGGTCCAAATATTTTTGCGCAAAAAAGCCCGTCACGCTCAGGCTTAAACGTGCGATAATTGATGGTTTCAGGCTTCTTGACCTCGCCATGGGACCAAGAGCAAACCATCTCTTTGGATGCCAACGAGACCTGAATGGCATTAAAACGGAGCGGATTTTGGGGTTTTTCAAAAAGACCCAGAAAATCTTCCATTTCGTCCTCACCTCACCTTATTAATTTTCTTCAAGCAACTCGACATTGAGCGCCAGGCTCTGGAGCTCGCGAATCATCACATTGAATGACTCGGGCAGACCAGGTTCCAGGACATTTTCACCTTTGACAATCGCTTCATACATCCGCGTCCGACCGGCAACATCGTCCGATTTGACCGTGAGCATCTCTTGCAGGCTGTACGCGGCCCCATAGGCTTCCAGTGCCCACACTTCCATTTCGCCAAGCCGTTGTCCCCCAAATTGCGCTTTGCCACCAAGAGGCTGTTGCGTCACCAGAGAATACGGCCCGGTTGAACGCGCATGAATCTTGTCTTCAACAAGATGATGCAGTTTCAGAATATACATCACACCAACGGTCACCGGCTGGCTGAATGGTTCCCCTGTTCGCCCATCGTAGAGCCTTGTCTGTCCGTCTACCTTACCAGTAACGGGATTGAACAGATCGGCCTGCTCAAGTAAGGAGAAAATTTCCTTCTCCAGGGCACCGTCAAAGACCGGGGTCGCAACGTGAGAGCCGTGTTTCGAGCGACTGGCCAGCTCTTTGACCTCGGCCTCTGGGAGCGCATCAATCAGCTGAGAAACTTCCGTTGAACGAGCGAAGTCCTTCAGCCGCGCACGAAGACTGTCGGTCACGGCTTTCCCCTCTTCCTCCGCATCATTCCCCACCTGTTTACCAAGCGACTGCACCGCCCAACCGAGGTGGGTTTCCAGGATTTGCCCAACATTCATACGGGAGGGCACGCCGAGGGGATTCAGGACAACATCGACCGGAGTCCCGTCCTCAAGATACGGCATGTCTTCCTCGGGGAGAATCCGGGACAGCACCCCCTTGTTCCCGTGTCTCCCAGCCATCTTGTCACCAACCTGGAGGCGACGTTTTATGGCGATAAAGACCTTCACCATCTTGATAATCCCTGGGGGCAGTTCGTCTCCACTCTTCAGTCTCTCAATTTTTCTTTCGCATTCCTCACGGATAGCGCCGATATGGTCGGCAAGAGAATCCACCGTCTTCCGTATCTCTTCCTCTACCGTCTCATCCCCTACTCGAACCCTACGCCACAACTGCTCTGGTAGCGTCTCCAGAAGCTCTTCCGTAATCGCCTGCCCTTTGGCGATCACGACGCGTCGGGACTCATCGTCACTGACCCGCATCGTTGCCGTCTTCCCGACCAACAGTTGCGTGATCTTGCCACGCGTACTGTCTCGGATAATATGAATCTCCTCGTCTCGGTCTTGTTGCAGCCGCTGAACCTCCGCCTCTTCAAGGTCCTGGCTACGCTCGTCTTTGGTGATGCCTTTCCGTGAGAACACGCGGACATCAATCACCGTGCCTTCAACCCCAGGGGGAACACGGAGCGAGGTATCACGGACCTCTCCGGCTTTTTCACCAAAAATTGCTCGGAGCAGTTTCTCTTCTGGAGAAAGTTGCGTTTCGCCTTTGGGCGTGATTTTTCCCACGAGAATATCACCTGGCCGCACTTCAGCACCGATTCTGACAATCCCACTCTCGTCAAGGTCCTTGAGTGCCTCTTCCCCAACATTCGGAATATCTTGGGTGATTTCCTCCGGTCCGAGTTTTGTATCCCGGGCGACACACTCAAATTCCTCGATATGGACTGATGTAAAGACGTCGTCACGGATGAGTCGCTCACTCACCAGGATGGAATCCTCAAAGTTATAGCCCCCCCAGATCATAAAGGCCACCAGGACGTTTCTCCCCAGCGCAAGTTCTCCCATCTCTGTGGCTGGGCCATCGGCGATAACATCTCCCACCTTAACCCGATCACCAATTTGAACGATAGGGCGCTGGTTAATACACGTATTTTGGTTAGAGCGCTGGTATTTCGTGAGGCTATAGATATCAACACCAACGTCTCCCTGTGTGGTCTGCGATTCAGCTTTGATCACGACCCGAGTGGAATCCACACTCTCGACAATTCCGTCGCGCTGAGCGACAAGAGCAGCCCCAGAGTCCCGCGCCACGACCTGCTCCATTCCAGTGCCAACAAGCGGAGCTTCCGTCCGTAGCAGGGGTACCGCCTGCCGCTGCATATTGGATCCCATCAATGCCCGGTTGGCATCATCATGCTCTAAGAAAGGGATCAGTGCGGCGGCCACACTCACCAACTGCGTCGGAGAGACATCCATGAGCTGAACCTGATCGGGAGGCACCATCACAAACTCCCCACCCAGTCGAGCAGAAACCAACGTATTGATAAAAGCACCTGTAGCATCAACCGGCGCGTTCGCTTGCGCGATGGTCTGACTCTCTTCCTCCAGCGCAGATAAATAGCGGACATCCTCAGTCACTCGCCCACTCTCTACTGCCCGATAGGGCGTCTCAATGAACCCAAACTCGTTGACCCGAGCATATGTCGAAAGACTCGAAATCAGCCCAATATTAGGCCCTTCCGGCGTTTCAATCGGACAGACGCGACCATAGTGAGTGGGGTGAACGTCACGCACCTCAAAGCCGGCACGTTCCCGGGTCAGCCCACCGGGTCCCAGCGCGGAAAGTCGTCGTTTATGCGTGACCTCCGACAGCGGATTCGTTTGGTCCATGAACTGAGAGAGCTGGCTCGATCCGAAAAACTCCTTAAGCGCCGCTGAAACCGGCTTATAATTGACCAATTCTTGCGGCATTAAAGTCTCAACATCCTGGAGACTCATCCGCTCTTTTACTGCCCGCTCCATTCGGACTAAACCAATACGAAACTGGTTTTCGACGAGCTCCCCGACTGCGCGAACACGACGATTTCCTAAGTGGTCAATATCATCGACAACGCCATTACCGTTTTTGAGTTCGACGAGATGCCGAACGGTCTCTAAGATATCTTCATGACGGAGGGTCCCGTGATCCAGCGGAGCGGTGAGTCCGAGCTTATGATTGAGCTTCAGACGCCCCACTCGGGAGAGATTGTAACGCTCAGGATTAAAGAACAGGTTCTGAAAAAATGACGTGGCCGCCTCGTTGGTCGGCGGATCGCCAGGGCGGAGACGGCGATAGATCTCAATCATTGCCTCGGCCGGAGAGGCGGTCTTGTCTTGAAGGAGTGTATTGCGAAACGATGAACCTATATGCGTATCGTCAATAAACAAGACTTCAAACCGGGACACGCCACGCTCAATGAGGAGGTCGAGATATTCCTGCGTTACCTCCTCATTACACCGTACGAGGACTTCTTGGGTCGCGGGATCGATGATATCGTGGGCCGCCACGCGTCCAAGCAGTTCCCCTGGCGAGATGGGTATCTGCTCAAGACCAGCCGCCTCTAACTGTCTCAGTGCTCCACGGGTAAACTTCCGACCTTCCTTTACCAACACATCACCGGTTTCAGGGTTACGAATATCCCGCGTTGCCCGCAGACCGAAGAGATGGTCTGGCAGAAAAGCCTGTGTTGGTGTTTGTTCCCCTGCACCGTTGAGAAAGATAGTATCCCGGCGATAGAAATAATTCAGCAGTTCCTCGGTCGACATCCCCAACGCTCGCAAGAGCACGGTTGCGTGAAACTTGCGGCGGCGATCAATCCGGACATAGAGAATATCTTTTGGGTCAAACTCAAAGTCGATCCATGATCCACGATAGGGAATGACGCGCGCAGAGTAGAGTAATTTTCCACTCGCATGCGTCTTCCCTTTGTCATGATCAAAGAAGGCTCCGGGGGATCGGTGGAGTTGACTCACAATCACCCGCTCAGTTCCATTGACCATAAAGGTGCCATGATTGGTCATTAACGGGACCTCGCCAAAATAGACTTCCTGCTCTTTGACGTTTTTGATCGTCCGCGCACCGCTCCTTGTATCAACATCCCACAGGACGAGTTGAATAGTGACTTTGAGGGGAGCGGCATAGGTCATCCCTCTTTGGTGGCACTCTTCGACTGAGTATTTCGGCTCGCCAAGCGTATAATTCACAAACTCCAGAGACGCCGTCTCGTTGAAGTCTTTGATCGGGAAAACGGACCGAAAAACCCCTTGGAGTCCGGCATCAGTCCTCTGGTCAGCAGGCAGCAACCGTTGGAGAAATTCGTCGTAGGAGTGGCGCTGAATTTCCAACAGATGCGGGAATTCGACGATTTTTTCGATATGACCAAAGGACCGTCGGATACGGAAATTATGCGCTAACTTACCAGCCATATCAGTCATACATGCCCTCCTACCGCTCCATTTCTACTGCAACTCGACCGACCCCCCAGCCTCTTCCAGCTTGTTTTTGACCTCTTCCGCTTCCGCCTTGGATGCGCCTTCTTTGACCGCTTTGGGCGCGCTATCGACAAGCTCTTTGGCTTCTTTGAGCCCAAGCCCGGTCAACTCACGGACGACCTTAATAACCTGAATCTTTTTCTCCCCAGGGCCCGTCAGCACGACGTTGAATTCATCCTTCTCCGCGGCCGCAGCAGGCTCAGCATCACCCCCGGCCGCCCCGTCTCCGGCAACGACAACAGGGGCGGCCGCGCTGACGCCCCATTTTTCTTCGAGCTTCTTTACCAGATCTGAAGCCTCAAGAATCGTGAGGTCAGACAGCGTGGTAATGAGTTCGTCCATCTTCTCTTCTGTCAGAGCCATACATTCCTCCTTCAGGAAAGCAATTTTCAGTTAGTCTGAGTTCAGTTGGGACATCCGTTCATTCAGTAATCGGGCGAGTTGGCCACCAGGAGCGGACAACGCTCCGACAAGGCGGACGGCAGGTTGAGAAAGTACCCCTAGCAATTGCCTCTGGAGCGCCTCACGACTTGGTAATGTCGCTAACTCCTCGATGCCCGCAGTCTCCAGGAATTGCCCCTCTGTGACTCCTCCCTTAATCGTGAACTTCTCGTTTTCAGAGGCATAGCGGGCAACAACCTTTGTGAGTCCAACAACATCACCATATCCAAGGACCAAGCCATTCTGACCGGCAAGGATCTCTTTCAAGGACAGGTACGGAGTGCCATCAATGGCGAGCGCTACCAGCGTGTTCTTTGCGACGCGATATTCTCCGGACACTTCGCGTAGTTCGCGGCGTAGCACGTTGAGCTCTTCGACTGTTAACCCTTTATATTCGGTCACCACTGCTGCAGTCGCACTGGCAAATCGATTCTGCAGATCGCTAACCGTTTCTTCCTTTGTTTGTCGGTCCATTGTTTCTCTTTCGTGTCGCCGCGATGAATGGCGTCGCTCTTCCTCGCCTTAACGGAAGGATACAGTCGGGTCGACGCGGACTCCTGGTCCCATGCTGGTACTCACCGTAATACTCCTGAGATAGGTGCCTTTTGCTGAAGCAGGCTTCGCGCGCACCAAGCTCTCAAGAAGAGACTGGGCATTGTCAACTAGCTGTGCTTTTTCAAATGATGCCTTACCGATCGGCACATGCACATTCCCCGCTTTGTCAACCCGATATTCGACCTTGCCGCCCTTCAGGTCTTGAACCGCCTGGGCAATATCTGTGGTCACCGTCCCAACTTTCGGGTTTGGCATGAGGCCTCGTGGCCCGAGAATTTTTCCGAGTCGCCCCACAACCCCCATCATGTCTGGAGTGGCAACAGCCTTATCGAACTCCAGCCAACCTTCATCGCTAATACGCTTTGCCAGGTCTTCACCGCCGACAACGTCAGCACCCGCTTCCTCGGCCTCTTGGGCCTTTTCCCCTTTGGCGAAGACAGCAACACATACGGATTTCCCAGTTCCATGAGGCAGGAGCACTGTCCCACGGATGTTTTGGTCGGCCTTCCTCGGGTCGACGCCGAGCCGGACTGCAAGTTCGACACTCTCATCGAACTTAGCGCGTTTCGTCTCGCTGGCAAGGACAAGTGCTTCCTCTAAGGGGTAGCGCTTGGTCCGGTCGACCTTCTCCTGAGCAGACTGATAGCTTTTGCTTTTTCGAGCCATATCAATTCACCACCTCAATTCCCATGCTGCGCGCCGTCCCGGCAATAATGCGCATTGCGCCCTCAAGGTCTTTCGCATTCAGATCCGGCATCTTCGTCGTGGCAATCTCTTCAATCTGTTTCTGAGTCACGGAACCCTTCATCTCCCTCGCTGGCTCACTGGAGGCTTTTTCCAGTCCGGCGGCCTTCTTCAGGAGCGTGGAGGCTGGCGGCGTCTTGGTGATAAAGGAAAAAGAGCGGTCTACATAAACAGTAATCACAACGGGAATCAGTAACCCTTGCTGGTCCTGTGTTTTCGCATTGAACGCTTTACAGAACTCCATGATATTGACCCCCCTTTGCCCAAGGGCAGGGCCGACGGGCGGGCTGGGGTTCGCTTGTCCAGCTGGAATCTGAAGCTTGATCGTTGTGTCTATTTTCTTTGCCATCGCTTCTCACCATTACTTATGCTTTTTCAACTTGGACAAGATCGAGCTCAACCGGAGTGGCCCGACCAAATATACTAATCAAGACGCGCAACTTCCCCTTATCCGGCTTCACTTCCTCAACAACGCCAGTAAAGTCCTGAAAAGGACCATCAACAACTTTTACGCCCTCTCCTGTCGCAAATGAGATTTTTGGCTTAGGCCGCAAGGCCCCCTCTTGAACTTGCTGGTGAATCTCGGACACCTCGGCTTCTGACACTGACGGAATAGTCTGAGGGTCGTTTGTTCCACCAACAAATCCAGTCACTTTGGGCGTCGACCGGACAACATGCCAAGTCTCATCATTCATCTCCATCTGTACGAGGATGTAACCCGGAAAAAATTTCCGAGCCGATGTGCGCTTTTTTCCTTTTACTAACTCAACGACTTGCTCCTCTGGCACTAGCACGTCCCCAAACGCTTCCTGCTTCCCCAGAGTCCGAATACGTTCCTCTAAAGCGGCTTTCGCTTTGCGTTCGTACCCAGAATAGGTATGGACGATATACCATTGCTTGCCCATAACCTCAGGCCCCTTTATGCTGATAGTTAATTTCCCAGGAACGAGCGAAACAGCCACGACAGCACAGCATCGACCGAGAACAAGAACA
The DNA here is from genome assembly GCA_011523265.1 of Candidatus Binatota bacterium. Taxonomy (GTDB): domain Bacteria; phylum Desulfobacterota; class Binatia; order Bin18; family Bin18; genus Bin18. The sequence continues at coordinate 491 of WTHD01000237.1, read as the reverse complement.
GTGCAACGATTGCAACAAGGAGGAGTACAACCAGCGTCGCCGAGCGGACCTCTTTGCGGCTCGGCCAATGGACCTTCTGGGTCTCTGCCCACGCCTCTTGGCAATATGCCCGCGCTGTCTCAAACGCACCCATATCGTACTATCCTCATCTCGCTAGAGGAAACGCACCTGCCCAAAGGGAACGGGTCAGGCAGGACTCGAACCTGCAACCCCCGGATTTGGAGTCCGGTGCTCTATCCAATTCGAGCTACTGACCCTCCTCTCTCACACCTTGACTTCTTTATGCGAGGTATGAGAGTGACAGACCGGGCAAAATTTCCGTCGAACAAGTTTATCGGGAGTGAGTTTCTTGCTCTTGGTTGCGGTATAGTTTTTATTTTTGCACCGCTCGCAGGACAGTCCAACAAGGTCTCTCATAACGGCTTCTCTCTTCTCTTACTCCAGGATTTTGGTGACGACCCCAGCCCCCACCGTGCGGCCGCCCTCCCGAA
>WTHD01000220.1 GCA_011523265.1 Candidatus Binatota bacterium | reverse complement strand
GTGGAACAGGACCTCAAGAACCTGAAAGCGCTGCTCAGCGCTTTGACCCTCGTCCTCCGCGATGTCATGCGCCAGAACTTCGATGCGGCTGAGCTCTCTCAAGAAATGGAAGAACGCTTACGAGAAGAGCTCGATTATATCAATGAAGCCAACAATATTGCGATCTTTCAGCGCCTCTTCGCCGGAGATGACGAGGTCATCATTCCCCGTGTCTATCCGGATTTCTCCTCGCGGCGAGTCTTAACCCTGGAATTTATCGAGGGATATAAATTCAACGACGTGTTAGCGCCCGGCGTTGCCCGAGAGTTGAAGGACTGGGTGGCGGTCAAGTATTTTGAGATTACCTGGCGACAGATCTGTTCTTTTGGGGTGCTCCATACCGATCCGCATCCCGGGAATTATCTGATTACCTACCATCCTAAGATTGCCATATTGGACTTTGGCAGTGTGCGTCTTTTCCCGGATGAGATTCGAGCAGGATATCGCCTGCTGGCGCAAGCTATTTTAGAGCGGGACGAAACGACTATGGCGCGTTGTTTTCTTGAACTCGGCTATCTTGACCCCGGTGATGATCCCGAGCCGCTTTTTCGAATCATGTATCTTATTTTTGAGCCCGTCCTGGAAGACCGTCCCTATGATCCACGTGATTTTCACGCGGTGGAGAAGGCCAGAGAGGTGACGAATATCAGCCTTCGGCATCGGATCTTTAAGACGCCTGGGCACCGGCTCTTCTTAGTCCGAGCTTTACTTGGCCTTGAGTCGTACGTGCAGCAGTTCGGAACGGTGACCAATTGGCACCGGATTTTCCGGCAGTGTGTGACAGCGACCTCAAAAAAGAGAAGGCGGAAGAAAGCGAAAAGGACTTGACGGAGTTTGGGAACGGCTCGCGAGGCCGAACAGCGTGGTATTACACCTTCACACTCTTGTTGGCTTCAAGCATATGGCAGCGGAGAATCGTCCACAGGGCGACAAAGCCGTCCGGCCAACGGATCTTTTTGCCTTCGGCATAGGTACGTGGACTATAAGAGATCGGGACCTCACGAATGCGAACGCCATCACGGGCGATTTTGGCGGTAATTTCAGGCTCAAATCCAAAGCGTTTTGAATGGAGCGTGAGCCCCTGTAACACCTCGGAGCGGAAGGCTTTATAACAGGTCTCCATGTCTGTCAGTTGGAGACGGGTGCAGATATTGGAAACCGTTGTCAGGACTTTATTCGTGGCAGTGTGCCAGGAGAACGAGCCTGGCGGGGAATCCAGAAACCGTGACCCATACACCACATCAGCCTGGCCGGTCAGGAGCGGAGCGAGCAGTTGGGGATAATCGGAAGGAGAATATTCGAGGTCCGCATCCTGGATCAGAACGAAGGAGCCGGTGACGTGGCGCAAGGCGGTCTGGACGGCTTGGCCTTTCCCTTGATTGGTCGGATGAAACAGCGCTTTCACCCGACACGGAGCGGGAAGAGGGCCGCCATCAAGCAGCAGCGTCACGTCGGGCAGAGCCCGGAGTAATTCTCGGGTCCCATCAGTCGAGTTGTCATCAACGACAAGGATTTCTTTAGAGAAGGGCGTGCGGGCAACTCGCCTTAAGAGTTCATAAATGGTTTCGACCTCGTTATAGACTGGGATAATGATGGAGAGGAGGGGGGTCCAAGGAGAGCGACTGCCCTCAGACATATCGGCTTGGTGGATTGTCTTACGGGAAGGCTCTGCGGGATTGAACGCAGCGGAGGGGTACATTATTTCAGCAGTCATGCGCAGCCATTTTAGTATAGACTGCTGGTGGGAGCCAACCGCAACGCCGGGCGTTCTCCTTTGAGGCGAATAATCGAGAGTGAGGATTCCATGTGGATTACATACTGCGGGGTCATCGGGGCAAGCCTCCTCCTCTTGACTCATGCCCTGGCAGAAATCACGCCCAAAGTGCTGCCCGGCATGAAGCCGTTTCCGGCGGTAGTTCAGCAACAGCTCGATCGGGCTCTCCAGGCGAAAGGAAAAACATATACACCTCGAACCCGGCATCTCTTTGAAGATGGTCGCCCGCATTATACGAACCGGCTTCTCCTCGAACCCAGTCCCTATCTTCTCCAGCATGCTCACAATCCGGTCAATTGGTACCCGTGGGGAGAGGAAGCCTTTGCCCACGCAAAAGAAGAGAACAAACCCCTCTTCCTGTCTATTGGCTATTCGACCTGCCACTGGTGTCATGTGATGGAGCGGGAGTCTTTTGAGGATATCGCGATTGCCGAATACCTGAACCGTCACTATATCGCGGTCAAAGTTGACCGTGAACAACGGCCGGACGTGGATGGCGTTTATATGACCGCCGTACAAATGTTAACCGGACGGGGCGGCTGGCCCTTGACCGTGTGGTTGACCCCTGATCGCAGCCCGTTTTATGGCGGCACCTATTTCCCGCCGCGTGACGGTATGCGTGGGCAGCAGACCGGATTGCTCACCCTGCTGACCCGATTGCAAGCGGTCTATCACCAAGAGCCGCACCAAGTGGCCACGGTGGCGAAGAAACTGACGCAGAATATTCAGGCTGCCGTTGTCCCGGAGGCGTCAGCAGAGCATCCGACCCAGACCGCTTTGATACAGGCAGCCGAACAGTTCACAGCACGTTTTGATACGCAGTACGGAGGCT
>WTHD01000540.1 GCA_011523265.1 Candidatus Binatota bacterium | reverse complement strand
GCCTATGAGCGGCCTTTTGAGACTATTCAGTGGCCTTTGGATATTGGCGTCCATCGGTTTCATACGGACCAAGCTCCCACGCTTGACTCTAGCCTGCCGACTCAAGACGCGTCGGCCGCCGATATGGTGCTAGTCGAACTGCAAGGGAGTGATGTTACTGCCGGGTCGAGTTACAAGGTCGGTTTCTACTCGTCTCCGTATTCTCCCCACGCGGTCGCCGAGCGACTCGGCCAACCCTGGGCCGAGGGCTCCACGGCCTAATCCCGCGTCCGGCACCGTTCCGCGGGAATCGCCAACTGTGCGATCAGATACGCCTTGAAGCTTGTAGCGTAGGGCTGTTGCTCCAGCGCCTGTTGCATACAGGACAGCCAGGCGTCGCGCTGTTCCGTCCCGATGTGCAGATGGGCATGCGCGCTCGGAATCCTGATCGGGCCGTATTTTTCGTGATACAGCTTCGGACCGCCTAACCAGCCACATAAAAACCGGGCCAGTTTGTCTCGGGATTGGGCGAGATCAGCAGGGTGCATGGCCCGAATTTCCTGGGTTTCGGGCAACCGTTCCATCAAATCGTAAAAATCGTCGACTAACCGCCGAATCCCTGCCACACCGCCGGCGGCCTGAAATGAGGCACCGCCGTCGCCATAGCCGGGTTTTTCTGTGTGCATGCCTGCCGTCATGTCCTCAGCCCAGTTCTTCTGGTATGCTCCCTCGCCTGAGATATATGCCGTTCGGAAAGGATAGTCACCATGTCAGACTTCGATCTCCGCATTTTTTCTTATCTTCCCAACCCACGTATTTGGAAGGCCACCATTGCCGCCCGCCTGTGCGACATTCGCATTGATATCCGAGGCAGTACGCCTCCCGACTTGCAAAACTGGCTGTGGGATTTTGAGGCCCGTCCGCTGACCGAAGAAGAAAAGACCGCTCCCCAAGAGACGGAACGGCAGGCTCGGGCCGGTTTTTCCGGTCGTTTGTTCAAGACGGATGCCTTTCTCGAAGCGCACCCGTTTGGGACGGTTCCGGCAGCCTTCAGTCCTGACGGCCGGACCGGAATTTTTGAATCGAACAGTATCATGCGCGCAGTCGGGCGGCTGGGGCAGGAGACCTATCCGGTGTATGGAACGGATGCGTATTCGGCGGCCCGCATTGATAGTTTTCTGGACGCCAGCCTGGTCTTTGCGCGCGACTCGCAGATTTATCTCCTGGCCTTAATGGGCGGCAAGCTGACGGCGGATATTCATGCCAGGGCGAAAGACGCCTTTGGAATTTATCTCTCCGGTATTGAGCGGGGACTGACACCGAACCGGGACTATCTCGTTGGCGATGCTGTCACCTTGGCGGATATCTGCTTTGTGGCAGAAACTGCCCTGTTCTCCAACGAAAAGGCCCAGCAGAGGCTGTTGGCCGATAAGGGGCTTGACCTGATATTCCATGCCGATGCAGAAGCCGAATATCCGCGAGCGCTGGCGCATTTTACCAAGCTGTCCGAGCACGAGGCGTTCGCGCCGGATGTCCAACCTTATATGGAGAAGCTGCACAAGCGGATTGAGCGGCAGAGTGCCTAAGCAGGGAAAAGGAGCTTTTACGACTATGCCTCCTCGGTCTGTCTCCGAGTGTTCCGGTTCAGGCTGACCTGGGTATCCGTCAGGGTTACTAATCTCTTTTTATACAGCGCCCCCAAGGCCTTTTTATAGGTCTTCTTGCTCACCCCGAACCACTGACGGATACACTCGGGCGTACTCCGGTCGGTGACGGGAATCTGTCCGCCGTGTTGTTCCAGCGCGTTCAGAATGGTCGTGCTGACATCCTGGACTTTTGCATATCCCGGCTTGTGCAGACAGACGTCAATCTTCCCGTCCGCTCGCACGGTTTTGACGAAGCCGGTCAGCCGCTGTCCGCTGTGCAGCGGCTGAAAGATGTCGCTGGAGTGCAACAGCCCCCAGTGGGCACGATTGATAATGACCTTGCGGCCCAGCACCGTCTGAGTACAGACGAAGAGTTCAACCTTCTGACCGGCGTGAAGATCGGTCGCGGTATCGGACAGAAAGCGGTCGAGTTTTGCCGAGGCGACGACACGCTGACTCCGCTCATCCAGATAGACTCTGACAATATAGGCGCGCCCCCTTTTCATCGGCGTGTTTTGTTCTCGAAAAGGAACCAGCAGATCCTTGGGTAAACCCCAATCGAGAAAAGCGCCGACCGGTGTCTCGGCAACGACCTTAAGAAGCGCAAAGTCGCCGACCATGGCCAATGGCGATTGCATGGTGGCAACCGGACGATCCTCGGAATCCGTGTAGAGAAAAACGGTCAGGCGTTCACCCGTCCGGCACGTAGCGGGACCATCGGACTGCGGGAGGAATATCTCGCCGAGTGCTCCCGCGTCGAGAGCGACTCCGCTGTCGGTTGCCTTGACCACCCGGAGCGTATTCAGCCTGCCGATGTGTGGCATGTGGGCTCTAGTGGGACACAAACTCGGGCATGACGTGCTTGACGAAGAGCGCCTGCGTATCCGCGGAGGTCGCTATGAAAACGAAATACGTAATACCCAGGTCTTCAATGCGCGTCGTGAGGTCACGCCTGACCTCGTCCGGAGTCCCCATACAGAGCAGCGGTGAGCGGTGCGCCGTTTCCACATCGGGAAAACCCAGGCGGGAGGCGATTTTGCCGAACCGGGGGTCGTCTACCGTATTGGACAGGCACAGCATGACCATGCCGCCGAGCTCGATGCTCTGCGGGTCGCGGCCGACTTCACCGACGTATTTGCGGAACATGTCAATCCGCCGTTTGAGTTGGGCCCTGTCAAAAGCGACGGTGGCGACCGGGTCGTTCACAAAGTCTTTGCCGTTAAAAATGGGGGGGATGATATTGAGGATGTCGGCCTCGGCCGCGGCGATTTTGAGCAGTCCGCTCCCCGAGCCGCCCAGCATGAGCGGCGGACGGGGCTGTTGTACCGGTCTCGGATTATTATACGCCTTATCAATTGTGTAATACTGGCCGTGAAACGTCGGTTCTGCCTGGGTCCACATCGCTTTGAGCACCTGAATAGCTTCGGCCATTTGGGCCAGGCGTTCCGCGTTGGAGGGATAGGCATAGCCGTGGGCATCGTATTCCGACTGCTGCCAGCCGGCTCCCAAGCCCAGGACGAGCCGTCCATTACTGACCTGGTCCAGGGTGGAGGTCATCTTGGCCAGCAGCGGCGGTGGACGAAACGAGGCGGCGGTGACCGTGGGCGTCAGACGGATGCGGCTGGTCACGGCGGCAACCGCGGTCAGAGTGGTAAAGCACTCCAACTGCGGAACCTGTGGCGCGCCCAACGGTGAAAAGAAGTGATCGTTGATCGACACCGAATAAAAGCCGTCGTCCTCGGCACGCAGCGCAACCTGCTTCGCTGCGGCAAAGTCGCCAGTGGGCAAGAATAAGCCAAACTTGACATCGTGCATGCGTCTCTCCTCTACCTCCCTCTGCTGTCTATGACAAAGGCCGATAGGTATATCAGATGAGTGTCCGCTGCAAACGCTTGTCCCTTTTCCCTGCTATCGGTAGGATGAGCGCTACAATTCTTCTCAACGAAAGGACACGAGTATGGCAGAAAAACCAGTTGCCGCAGTGCTCGGAGTTGGTCCCGGCTTAGGGGCCGCTCTGGCCCGCCGGTTCGCTAAAGGATATGCGGTGGCAATCAACGCCCGCCGCACGGAATACCTCGCATCGCTGGCGGAAGAAATTCGGGCTGAAGGGGGGCAGGTCTGTGAGGCCCCGGCCGATCTGAGCGACCGAGCCCAGATCGAGGCCCTGTTCAAGACGATCCGTGAACAGCTCGGCCCGCCCGAAATCCTGCTCTATAACGCCGGCGGTGGGGCCTTTGGCACAATCGCTGATATGACCCCGGAACAGTACGAGAACTCCTGGCGGGTCAACGCCTATGGCGCGTTTCTGAGCGCGAGGGAAGTGGTTCCGGACATGCTTGAACGCGGACGCGGCAGCATGCTGTTTACCGGTGCGACCGCCGGCGTCAAGGCCGGCCCCCGCTCAGTGGTCTTCGGCCCGGCCAAGTTTGCTCTGCGCGGATTGGTGCAATCGCTGGCGCGTGACCTTGGCCCTAAGGGCATTCATGTGGGCTGGGTCAATGTTGACGGTGTCATCGATATCCCTGGCCGTGACTATCCCAATATGACCGAGGAAGACATGCTCAAGCCCGAGGCCATCGCCGAAACCTACTGGCATATGGCCCATCAGGATCGCAGCTCCTGGACGACCGAGATCGATGTCCGGCCGTTCAAGGAAAAATTCTGAGGACGCCCGAGGAAGATAGCGCGTAACTCTTAGACCTGCCGGAAGCGGCTGCCCGGTGCGGGCGGCTCTTCCGGTGGGCCGGCAAAGCACTGGGCAATCGCCATCCACCTGGTGGCCGTACCGCCCCTCACTCCAAGTGAGGTGTCCGCGATATTGCGCACCTGTGTGACGACCTGACAGAACTCGACCGCGCTGCCCTCGATCCGGTTCTCCTGATCCGATCGATTCCACTCCCATATCTCTCCCGACGGGGCGCTGAGCCGCAGGTAGGGGATGTCCGTCGGCACGGCGAGCTTCCGGTTCGCGAAGGTCCAGCCGAAGGTGTTCACTCCCATGACGACAACATTCTTGATCCGGCCGGTGTCGGTACGCGTTTGGCCCAGCAGGTCGTATATCGCCTGGCTGTGCGCCCAGGTTTCCATCAGGCGCGCCGTAATACTGGAGCGCACGCTCATGTCCGGACCGAACCATTGCACCCGTTTTTTCGGGTCCGCGGCCGCAAAGCGCTCCGCCATCTCAAGAGAGAAAGTACGCCAGCGATGTAACAATGCGCGGTCCCGTAGCCCGTCAAGCCAGACATGGGTAAAGGCCAGACGACCGTACTGCTTGCGGCCGACGGTGAATTCTTTCACCAGGTCCAGAAAGGCATTCGTATCCTGTAATGAAAGATTAGCCGCGTAGTCGCCCATATGCAGATGGGCGACGATATCGTTGATCGTCCACTCTTTGAATTGCGTTTTTCTTCCCCAGTCCTGATCGTCCAACCCGTCGAGCAGGGCGAAGACTGCTTCGCTCTCCTCCCGGAAATCTAGGGCTTGCTGCAACATCGGCTGCTCCTGTCTGCGCTATCGCTCATCCGGTCGGGCAAACAAATCACACCCAGGGTGAAAAGGCCACTCACCGGGGACCGGAAGCTTTGTCCAGGCCACGTGGTTTCCCCACCGATTTTCCTATACGTAGAATCCACTCTTTCCCACACCATTGAGATTCTCTATGTACAAACGAGGGGAGCGAAGAATTATTAGCGCACTCTTACTTAGCACGCGGATTGCTTTCCTGGTCGCCGCCGTCGTGGGTCTTGGAAGTGTAACGGTTAGAGCAGTTGAGGGAACACGTTTGCTCAACGCCCACGCAGATCATGACAACTGGCTGACCTATGGGCATGGCTATGCCAATCAGCGCTACAGCGGGCTTGAGCACATCACGACCGACAACGCGCACCGACTGGTGCCGCAGTGGATCTATCAGACCGGTGTGCTCGGGACGTTCCCCGCCAACCCCCTTGTTGCCGACGGAACGATGTATCTCACCACGCCGTACAACCACGTGGTTGCCCTTGATGCGGCAACCGGGGCTGTGCGCTGGCGTTACACGCACGAGATGTCCGTTGACACACTCTGTTGCGGCACCCACAACCGGGGGCTCGCCCTGGGTTACGGACGACTGTATATGATTACCGCGGACGCGCGCCTGGTAGCGCTCAATGTCGCCACGGGAACACGCGTGTGGGATATGCCGGTTGTCGATCCGACGACCGGGAACCCGGCTGACCTTACGGCGCTTAAGGAACTCAAAGCCACAGACGCCGCGGAGCCCGAGAACGTCGCTACCCTCACCGCACTGACCCGCTTTGCCGGCAATATGGCGCCGGTTGTCTACGACGGTAAGGTATTCGTCGGCGTGAGCGGGACCGGGTATAGCGGCGTACTCGGTGAAGCCGAAGCGGACGACCCATCCCTCCTCGGTCGGCCCGGTCCCCGGCGCGGCCTGCGTGCCTTCCTGTCCGCCTATGACGCAACGACCGGGCAGTTGGACTGGCGCTGGTACTCAACCGCCTCGGAAGGCTGGGAAGGCGATTTTGTTGAGCGCACCTCGTTCGGCGATGTGCTGGAGCGCGACCTGGATGCCGAACGCGCCAATGCGGACACATACCGCGACGCCTGGAAGACCGGCGGCGGCTCGATCTATTCCTCCCCGTCGATCGACCCGGAGTTGGGGCTGATTTATTTCGGGACCGGGAATGCGTCGCCCGGTTATGACGATTACAAGCGCCCCGGCGACAATCTGTACACCGCCTCCCTGGTTGCCCTCGATATACAGACCGGCGCGTTGCGCTGGTATCACCAGATCGTCCCGCATGACATTTGGGGCTATGACGTGGCCTCACCTCCGGTTCTGTTCGACTTCCCCGCCAATGGCACAACAGTGCGGGCCGTGGCTGAGGCCTCGAAGTCCGGCTGGTTGTATATATTCGATCGGGAGACGGGCAAGCCACTACGCCGCTCGGAAGCCTTTGTGCCCCAGAACGATTTGCTCTTCCGCAGGCCAACTGCTGAAGGCATTTTTATCGCGCCCGGAGCTGCGGGCGGAGCCAATTGGCCGCCTACTTCGTACAGCCCCAAGACCGGCTGGTTGTACGTCTCAGGAACCCACAACCCGACGCGCTACCAACTCAAACCGGGGGAGGCCGGACAGCCCGAGCGGATCGTCATTTCGTTTGATAAAACCGTGGAACGCTGGGGAACTCTGAGCGCCATTGCACCCCAGGACGGGAAGATCCAATGGCAGGTCAGAACGGACTTACCCCTGGTCAGTGGCTCGCTCGCGACCGCGGGCGGGCTGATCTTTTACGGGGAATCGAACGGACAGTTTGTGGCTCGTAATGCCCAGGACGGTACGGCGCTGTGGCACTTCAACACCGGGGCCGGGGTCAACGCTCCGCCGGTGACCTATGCGGTGGACGGGAAGCAATTTGTGGCGGTTGCTGCCGGTGGACACAAATTGTTCGATTTTCCTCTGGGCAATGCCGTGATCGCCTTTGGTCTTCCTGACCGACCTGACGTTGCTGTTGCAACATATCCCTCGCCTCAGTCGCTTGGTCCGTCTTTACTCTGGGCTTCGAGCTGACGGACGTGGCGTTCGAGTTCGGTGACATGTACATCCGTCACCCCCAGGCCGCGTAAGCTCTCGGCGAGTCGGAGCAGATAGTCTCGATTCAAGCCGCTCGGCCCCTTGGAATGAAAAATCTGGAGCGCCATCTCTGGTACGGAGGCCGGGCCGAGATAGTGCGGGTTGTCGTCCCGAGCGATATAGACAGCGGCGGTGGTCACGGCGGGCGCAGGAGCATCGGTTGTCATGGTCTTGGGGTAAAAGTCCACCTGATGGCGGCGAAACCCGCCTTGCTCGCGCTCATCGAGATAAGAAAAGATCGACTCCAGGGACTCTCCGGCAACCTGGTAGGCTACGCCCCAGCATATAGATTGGGTATCGGCGACCAGGGTTACGACGCGGCCTGGGGAGCCTGGAATCCCCCTGTGGTCTGGTGAGCCTTGGTAAAAACGTCGCGCCCAGCCTCGGATGTAACCGACCTGACGCTGTTCAAAGGCAAAGCCAGGGTTCCAGATCAACGACCCGTAGCCAAAAATCCAGACCTTGGTAGGCATCATCTTGTATGGAGACTGGACGGGCGGGGTAGGGAAGGAAAAGGTGGGTCGGGTGACCCACCTTGAGTGAACAATGGAGCGTCTATGGATTTATCCCATGTGGATGGCGTTGAGCTTGTTGCCGTCCAGATCACGAAAATACCCGATGGTCATGCCGCCATCACCACGTGGTCCGGGCGCGCCTTCGTCCGTACCGCCCAACTCCAGTGCCTTCGCATGGATTGCCGCCACCTGTTCCGCACTGCTCGCGGCGAGGGCGACCATCACTCCATTGCCGACCGAGGCAGCACTGCCGTCAAACGGCTTGCACACCGCCAGCATCGGCGCCCCTGCGGTGCCCCATAAGATAATGCGCTCATTCTCCATCATGCGTTTGGCGCCAACTTCGGCCAGCAGTTCGTCATAATACTTGGCCGCACGATCCAAATCGTTCGTTCCGATTGTGACATAACTAATCATACTTACCTCCTTCTCGTTTCGTGACAGGGTTAGGGTTGGATAAAATCCCGGACCAGGCCGGAGACACGTTCAAGCTGCTCTAGCTGCGGCACGTGGGCCGCCTGTTCAACCATTTCAATCTGCGAGCCGGCAATCCGGCTGCCAAACTCTTCGGCATACGCCGGTGGGACGAGCTTGTCCTCAGTGCCCCAGACAATCAGGGTCGGGGCTGCAATCCGATGGATGCGCTTCTTGAGCCCTTTATCCGGAATGGGCCAGATAAATTTGCCCGTGCAGGCGAGTGACCACGTCACCCGAATCTGTAAATCTTGGGCTTCCTTCTCATCCTCCGGCACGGTCAGCATCTGCTGGGCGAGTGGACCGCTGGAGTCATAGAAGGCGGCTTTGACCACCTCTTCCATTGGCAGGATCATCCAGTTTTTGACTGGAGCGTCGTCCCGCCAGAGGCCGATTGGACTCAGCAACACCAGCTTGCCAACCCGTTGCGGATAGCAGGCGGCGATCTCCGAGGCGACCATGCCACCAAACGAGTGGCCGATGACGGTTGGACTGTCTAAGCCGAGCTGGGCAAACAACTCGTCGTAATACAGCACCAGGTCCCACAAATCATCCAAAGCCTTCACGCCATCTGGATCGCCCAGGGTCGTACCGGGATGCTCCGGTGCGTACACGGTGAACTGCTCAGCCAGCGTATCCAGAAAGGGGTCCCAGGTCAGGCCGTAGGCACCGTGCAGGAACACCACTGCCGGGCCACTGCCGGCGACGTGGACTTTGGGGTTAATCTGATTTTTCCACACACTGACGGTTTGTTCTTGGACTGCGACCATCTGTTTTTCCCTTGTGTCCTTACAAGGCCGCGATTGAGGCCTGGCGCTTGGTCCGCAGCTTTTCCGGCCACCAGTGATTCTCCCACTGGTTGTCCCACATATCGTGGATATGGGGCATGACTTCGCTGGAGAACATATCGATGTTTTTGAGCGTCAAGTCATGCGGCATGGAGCCGATATGTAACAGGACCATCAGATTGCCGACCCGCAGGTCTGTGACGGCATCGGTGAGCATGTCGCGGACCGTTGCCGGGCTGCCGGCAATCACAAAACCTTCGTCCACAAAGTCTTTGAACTTCCAGTTAGGGATCGAGTCGAGTTTATCAAAATAGCTCTTGAAGATGCCCTTGCGGATATTGTTTTCCAGGCTGCGATAATCCTGGTGGCCCGGCGGGAAGAAGTATTCGGGCGGGATATGCAGGGATTTATTGTAGAAGTACTGGAAGTGCTTTTCATACAGGGCTTCGGCTTTGGCGTCGGTTTCGGCCACGGCCACGAGTTGCAGAAAACCGGCGCGGTAGGGGTTGGGTTCAATGCCGCGCTCGCCGATGAACTGCCAGAACCCGTCCATCACGCTTTTGCCGGTCTTGGGGCCGTAATAGCTTAAAAAGCAGTAGCAATGGTTATGCTGGGCGGCAAACTCCCAGGTGCTGAGACTGCCGAATCCCGGAATCCAGACGGGCGGATGGGGCTGCTGGATCGGCCGCGGCCAGACGTTGACCTTGGGCAACTGGTAGTATTTGCCGTTCCAGGCGAAGATATCATCCGCGGTCCAGGCCTTGAGGATCAAATCGTGGGCCTCGTAATAGCGCTCACGCTGTTCAATCGGGGTAATGCCCGCACACAGGGTGGCGTCCATTGCCGTTCCCAGCGGCATACCAGCGACTAAACGGCCGCCGCTTATGGTATCCAGCATCCCGTACTCTTCGGCTACGCGCGTGGGCGGGTTGGTGGTTGGCAAGGTTGAGCCCATCTGCACCACCGCGACGTCCATCCCATTGGTGGCGCGGGCCAGGACTGAACCCATCAGGTTGGGGTTGGGCATAAAGCCATAGGCATTCTGGTGATGCTCATTGACGCAGATACCGTCCATCCCGGCTTTGGCGGCATGGATCAGTTCGTCCAACGACCAGTTGTAATACTGGCCAACTTTCTCGGCGTCGCCCAGTTCCGTCCAGGGTGGATCGACCCAGACCGAGTGGTATTTTTGCTCAAAATCGTCCGGCAGGTCCCGGTAGGGCATCAGGTGAAACATGGATACTTTCATACCTGGCCTCCTTTGTGTGTACTGTGTCCGGCCAAAATACCAATTGTGGCGTGGTTTGGCTAGGCGACCTTAGCGCTGATTTACGCAGCGACCTCTTTATCCTTATCAGTTTTTCATTGAAGTTTTTGATCGTCCTTCTTACCTCCTCATTTTTTGTGTTACTATCGTATATACGATCTAGTACACAGAGAAAACAGGAGATTGTTATGCGCTTTGTGAGTGTTCGTGAATTGCGCAACCAGTCGGCCTCGGTATGGAAGGTGTTGTCCGAAGAGAAGGACTTGGTCATTACCTCCAACGGCAAGCCCATCGCCCTCCTGTCGGCGATGGTGGAGGAAGACCTGGAGGCATCGCTGGGGGCCGTACGTCGTGCGCGAGCCCAAGCCGCTGCCACAGTCCTGCAACAAGCTTCTCTGCAATCTGGGGCTGATCGCCTCTCGCTGGAAGACATCAACGCGGAGATCAATGCGGCGCGCCGGGAACGCGCTCGATGAGGATCGTGCTGGATACAAATGTCCTGGTCTCCGGTCTGCTCTCTCCCTTCGGTCCTCCAGGAGATATCGTGAGGCTGATAACGACTGGGACAGTACGGGTCTGTTACGATGCCCGCATCCTGGGTGAGTATCGTCAGGTCCTCTTGCGACCGGCCTTCTCGTTCAGCCAAGTCCAAGTCGAATCCGTGTTAGCTCAACTCGAAGCCGATGGAGATCTCGTGACAGCGCACCCTCTTTCCGAGGGTCTACCAGACCCAGACGACGAGGTTTTTCTCGCGGTGGCTCTCGCGAGTCAAGCCCATTGTCTGGTGACCGGCAATATCAGGCATTACCCGGCTTCGCGCCGCCAAGGGGTGCGGGTCGTTTCCCCGAGAAATTTCCTGGAGTTGTACCGGAAAATAGCGATGTCCGACAATTTGTGATTTCTCACCACGCCTAACAAGAACTGCCGGGCACAGGAACGAAAACGCTGAGCCTTAGAAAAGCTTCACGCAATAGCTGATGCGCGCGGCGCTATCGTAATCAGCGTCGGCCGACACGAGTTGCCGGTCTTTCACAAGATCGCGCAGCTCGGTATCAACCACGCTCGAAAAGACCTCAAACCCGCGTTCCAGGTAGGCTTTGGGCGGCTGCCCGCCCATAAAAGCCATGACCGCCCGTGGGGCAGGGGTGGCCTTGGCCGTCACCGCCACGAACCCGGCCTGCTTGGCCCAGTCCAAAAAATGATCCAAGAGACGCAGGCCAATGCCCCGGCCCTGATAGCGCGCGTCTCGGTCGTCGGTGTCGTCGAGTTGGCCGACGTGGTAGCAGTAAACGGACAGGCTGCGGTCAGGCAGCGCGGGCGCGGCGTTGCCGAACTCACCCCAATACAGCGGGTCCCACAGTCCCTTGGGCGAGCGGGTGTCCGCGGCGTAGCGTCGAAACTGAAGCTGGCCGACGTGCTGCGTGCCGTCAAACGCCAATATCGCACTTGAGCCAAGGTCCTGGATACGGGCGCGGACCTCCTGCTCGTCGCCCTGATGACCAATAGGGACTGCCCCGAGGTCTTCGGCGGTCATCGGGCGGTAGTGAATCGTCGGGGTGGTCTCGCTGCTGCTCATGGCTCGATACTGCGGACTAGCTCTTGTTTTTGAAGGCCGCGAAATCTCGCTGCATGACGGCATCGACCGCGTTGACCGACGGACGTTCGCCGACCATTTGCAAATACTCACCAAGGCCGGGTACGTCATCCGCAATGTCCCAGTTGTAGATCTGCGTGGTGTGCAGATTGGTGAAGCGCAACTCGAAATAGGCGGTCAGGTCGGCGAAGGTAAATGTGTCGCCGGCGATATAGGGCTCGAAGCGGGCGAGTTGCTTGAGCGCCCGCAGCCCGTTGTCCAGTAACGGCCGGACTGCGTCGTAGGTGGGCTGGTCAACCGGCGCGCCGAAGTACACGGTCGGCAGATGGCGTCGGGCCGGTGCGTCGAGATACAGCTCGACAAAGCGGATGATCTCTTTGGCTTTGGCCCTGGCCCAGGGGTCGCTGGGGTACAGCGCCGGTTGCGGCTGGATATCTTCGAGATAGTCGAAGATGACGTTTGTCTCGGTCAAGGTCGTGCCATCGATCTCAATATAGGGCACCTTGCCCATCGGGCTTTTGGCCAGGACTTCAGGGTCCTGACTCGGCATGATCGAGACTTCCTCGAAGGCGAGTCCTTTTTCGACCAGGGCAGCCTTGGCCGTGCTGTAATAATTGCTCAGGGTCGTACCGTAGATTTTGATCATGGCGTTTGTCCTCCTTGGTGCTTCTACACCAAAATGACGGGGGGTACAAATGCCGAGGGAAGGATAGCCCCGCTGGGCTTATGCGTCCTCGAACAGCACCTGGACATGCGCCTCGGGCAATGGCCGGGTCACTTTGGAGAAGATGATGGTGAAGGCAACCGAGGTGAGGCTGGCGAGGGCCGAGCAGGAGAACGGATTGACGCCCTCGATATAGAGCCAGGAGACGACGGAGTGTAGCAGGCCGGGCGCAAACCAGGCCGGATCGATCAGTTGGGCGTGCAGAACCAGAAAGCTGACAA
>WTHD01000025.1 GCA_011523265.1 Candidatus Binatota bacterium | reverse complement strand
ATGTGCAGCTGTGTAGGTCAGGTTAGCCGGAGGCGTAACCTGACATTCCCTACTGTTCCATGGCGGCGAAGACAGAGGCGTCAAACAGACAGGGGACAGTCCCGGCCTGCTTGCACAACTCTTGAATCCCGTCCTGCACAAACTCATAGAATGCGCGGTCACCCAGGAGTGGGGAGGTTAGAGCGACCGGGGAGAGGCAGGGCTTCAGCCACTTGCTCAGACGGCTATCGATGGGAATTTCATATCGGGTCAGCCCCAGCATCTGAAGCAAATTGCGGGATTGCTTGGGGCCGAATCCCTTGAACGTGTCTTCAATGTAATTCGCTACGGCACGTTCTGTCTTCTTCCGCTCTTTCTCGTCGGTCTCGGCTGGCAGTTTGGTCAGTCGATTGCATTCGTGGAGCGCCTGCTCCCACTCCCCGCTCTTGAGGTAGGACCAATTGAAAGCGAGGTCTCGTGCAGTATTGTTGAACTTCCCAATCCTTGCCTGCTTAACCGTCTCGGCAATGAAGCGCTCAACATTCCGTTTGGAACGGACCCTCTCATAGGACAGGGGGAAGGGGCGCTTTCTGACGAAAATCTCTACCGGAGTCCCCGGTCCCACTCTGTTTTGCGTGGTGAGCCGAGCCTTGACCATACGACACCAGAAGGCTTCCTTGCCCACCTCAGACTTTTGGGAGACAAGATTCTGCTGCCGGTCTTTGACGAGCTGGGCTTCCGCTTGATCCTCGATCACCTTTTTGACACGCTCGATGTCACTGTCCTCGATATGCCACCGCATCTTCACTGTATCCCTCCTTCTCCTCATCGTATGCCTTAGTGCGCTTCACGATAGGGTGTAGTAGGTCGGTTAGCGGAGCGTAATCCGACAAGGACGGGATGTCAGGTTACGCCTCCGGCTAACCTGACCTACACGGCTACACATAATGGTGAATTGCTCCGGAGCACTTTCAGTGATTTCCGATGCGTCTGAAGAGGCGGGCGGGACGCCCACGCTCCCAGCTTCCCAGCCCGAAGAAGACCCTTACGCCTTCGCCCCTCCGACCATGACTCAACATAGCGTGAAACTGCTCTGGAGAGGGTTCTTATATCGTAGTGGCGCGGTCCCTGTCCCTATCACATGATAGGAAAATGACCCTAAGATGATAAAAAATGCTCTGGCAGCCTTTTGAATTTCCGGGGCGAGAATTTTCTTGACCCATTCTCTTTCTGTCATCGTCAATCCTCCTGGAGAGTTCCTGGTGAGTTGGTCGCCTTGAGACGCAATTTCCGGCCGGTACCGGATTAGAGATTTCCTGCAACGAATTTCCGAGCGCACTGATAGTGCCAGTTCGTGAATGGAGCCCCAAAGCTCTGAAGCGTGCAGCCCGGTGCGTCGGGTTCGGCGCGCCCTGCGTAGAAGACGATCCGATCCCCTGTCGCATTGGCGGTCAGCTTGCAGAACAGAGGGATATAGGCGCGACCTCCGAAGAACACGATGGATTCCGTCGTGCCAGACGGTAACTTGAAATCTGCATAGTTTTCTTGACGACCTCGGCGTTTGAATGGTTCCACGTTCCTGGCCCTGCTGAAGGTAATGTCGTACTTGGGGGTCAGAAAATCAGCCCGGATCAGCCCCCATCCCGCCGAGAGGATGTAGAAGCGATCCCTGCCGCAATGCTCGGCCAGGAGCTTGTATGTCGGGTTCTTGTAGAGCTGCCATGCCGGGAGGAGTCCGAGCGGATTGTCACCCGGAGCTGCATTGTATTCCTGAAGAAGGGTTCGCCACGACTGACCGGTGTCGGACGTGTCGTCCGGCCGCGCATAGACTTCGCTTCTGCCGGCCGGCGCGTCTTTGGGCTGCGCCACGAACATGACGTTCCGGCCATGGATCGTGCGAAGATGGCCTGCATTGTCTTGCTTCCTGGCAGCGCACTGAATGACGACGATCATTGGAGCTTCTCCGTAGTGTCTCAGTCTGAAAATGATTGCCTGTCTCATCCCCAGCGGTCCGCTCCGAGGGCGGTCGCCACGGCGGGCAAATCCCCCTCAGGGAGAGTAGGGGCACGGCATGCCGTGCCCCTACGGAACCCTCGCCCCGTGAGGGAGAGGGTGGCCCGTAGGGCCGGGTGAGGGGGCGCACGGCCGGCCTGAAGAGAGCAATCGGCATAATATGCATCAAAAGAGCATTGCAAAGTGAGACACCACTGGGGGCCGGGGGGCCGCCACTGCCCCTACTCCACGGCGATAATGACAAAGTTCTGCTTGTTCTGTTGCCATTCCAGCGTGACTGTCTCGTCCGGGCCGGGGAAGTTCTCGACCGTGCATTCGCCCTCAGCGCCTTGCAGAAACTCCTCGCCCAGGGTCGTCACCCGCACCGTCGCCCGGCCTAACTCCACGTCATCGACGAACGCGACGATTTCATGCTCGCCGTCGCCCAACAGATTCCAGTTGAACAACAACCCGAAGCCGTTGTCCGCGTCCCCCCACACCGATTCCGTGTCCAGCCGCTCGGTGCCATATGCGGCGACCTGTCGCCCCAGGTCCCCCAGTTCGATCTCCACCGCCTCCCCCTCACACACCCAGCCCGAAATCACCCCAATCCCGCTCTGAAAGGAGTTGGAGCTCGGATTCTCCAGATACCCCACGCCCGGCAGGCCGGCGAGGTCGGTCTGACTG
>WTHD01000066.1 GCA_011523265.1 Candidatus Binatota bacterium | reverse complement strand
ACGCGCACGTCCTCAAAAACCAGCTCGCCGGTATCCGAGCTGTGGCAGCCCATTTTGTCCAGCTTTTTGGCCAGGCTGAAGCCGGGGGTATCGCGCTCGACAATAAACATGGAGATGCCACGCGCCTGGGCGTCCTTGTCGGTTTTGGCGGCCACGCAAAAGACATCGGCGTGCACGGAGTTGGTGATAAAAATCTTGGAGCCGTTGATAACGTAGGAATCGCCGTCTTTAACTGCCGTGGTGCGGATGCTGGCAACGTCGGACCCGCCCGAGGGTTCGGTCACGCCAATGGCACAGACCGCCTCGCCCGTAATCATGGGCCGCAGGTATTTCTCTTTCTGCTCCGCCGTTCCGTTGCGTGCGATATGGGTCGAAGACATATCGGTATGGACCAGCACGCTGGTTGGCAAGCCCAAGGCCCGGCAGCGACACAACTCCTCACAAAAGACGAGCGTCATCCAGATATCCCCGGCACTGCCCCCATACTCTACGGGGTGGCGGATACCCAGAAACCCGAGTTCACCCATGCGTTGGTAAAGCGACTTGGGGAAAAGGGTCTCCTCTTCCCACTGATCAATATGAGGATGGACCTCCTTGGTCACAAAATTACGAACCTGTTCGCGGAATATCTCATGGTCTTCGGTAAAAAAGCGCGGCGGTGCGGTGAGCATCGTAATTCCTAACCTCCTGATGTGCGGTTGGCCTGAGCCTAGACGCTGGGTTTCGGAGGGTCAAGGCGAGGCGGGTCAGGCCCTATACCCCGACCTTGCTCCAGACCTTGAACTGGAGGCGGGCATAGCCGCGCTCCGTGGCGTCGAGGTGTTCCGACACTTCCTGGTGCAGGGCGGGCAGCCGATACCACGGGACCGCCGGCCAGGCGTGGTGCTCGGCATGAAAGTTCATATTCCACAGCCACCAGCTGAAAAATGGCCAGGTCTGCATGGTGCGCGTGCGCGCCAGAATGGAGCCTTCATTCGGCAGGCCCGTATGTTCGGTGGTCACCCAGATGGCCTGAAACATATGGCTGAGAAAACCCGCAAACAACACCCAGCCCATACCCGTAGGCCCGATGCAGGCCGCGACAATCAGCCCGACCCAAAAGAGGGCGATCACACCCGATTGCCAGGCCAATGTGGGACGTTGGTCGGGCGGCGCCCAAGGCGCGAAAGCCTCCCACTTCTCATAGGCCAGCAAAGGCAAGCGCACCAAAGCGCCGGTTTTGAACTGAATAAGGCCCCAGCCGCTAATCATGAGCAGCCAGTTTTTCCATCGGGTCGGCCAGGACACCGGTTGCCCACCCAAGAATAACAACTCGGGGTCCTTGTCGGCATATTGGGTGTAGCGATGATGATCGAAATGGAAGGCCCGGTAGACGGCCGGTGCCATGCCAAAGGGAAAGCCGCTGAGCCAGGCGCCCAGGGAGTTCAGCCAGACGGACTTAAAGGCGGTTTGATGCGTACACTCATGAAAGGGAGCGAACAGCGAGCCCCAAATCCCACCAAGCACGACCGAGAGCAGACCTGCCGCCAGGTGGGAATGCGGCGTGACGAGCAGCACGCCGTACGCACACAGCAGGAAAGCGGACAGATGGAGGGTCAGCCGGAGGATGGACGGCCAGTCTTGACGTTGCTGAAAGGTGCGCAGGAGGGTGCGGTCGATGAGCGAGCGGTGTTCAAAGGCTTCGTTCACACCGCCACGCTACAACCAGCGTTCGGAAACGTCAAGGAAAAACGCTTCACACCAGATAGCCGCCGTTCGGGCTCAGCACCTGTCCGGTCACATAGGCCGCATCGTCCGAGGCCAGATACAGATGAGCCGCGGCGATGTCTCCGGGTGTACCCATCTGGCGCATGGGAATGCGACGGATAAAGAAATCCACGACCTTCTCGGCGGCAGGACCGGTGCCTTGTTTGACCATGGGCGTTTCAATCAATCCGGGGGCAACCGCATTCACCGTAATACCCGACCGCGCGTACTCCAGGGCCAGCGAGCGGGTAAAACCGATAATGGCGGCCTTTGCCGCGGCGTAGTGCGCGTTTTGCGGACCGCCGGTCATGCCGGCCACAGAGGCGGTGTTAATCACCCGCCCCCACTGGGCGGCGATCATATCTCCGATCACGGCCCGCGTGCACAGAAAGGTTCCTTTCATGTGGACGTCGAGCATGCGCTGCCAGTCTTCAGGAGTGATATCGAGCAGGTCCTTGATCTGGGCAATCCCGGCGTTGTTCACCAGGATATTGATCGGTCCATACGCGCTCTTGGCCCGTTCAACCACAGCGCTGACGGCCTGACTCTGAGTCACATCGGCCTGAAGACCTATGGCCGGAGAAGCATCATTGTGACTGATCTCGGCGGCGACGGCCTCTGCGCGACGCTGGCTGATGTCAGCCACAATGACGTGCGCGCCCTCCTGAGCAAAGAGCTGGGCGGTCGCCTGGCCGAGGCCCGACCCGGCACCGGTTATCAGTGCGGTTTTGCCTGTCAGTCGCATATTAACACCACTTCATATACGAACCGCCGTTCGGGCTGAGAATCTGACCGGTCATGAATCCGGCTTCTTCCGAGGCCAGATAGGCGACGGCATGAGCGATGTCCTCGGGTTGCCCCAGTTTGCGCATTGGAATGGTCTTGGTCATGTTCTTAACCCAGCGTTCGGGACTCTGCCGGACCATCGGCGTATCAATCACACCGGGAGCCACCGCATTGACCGTAATGCCCGTTCGCGCCAGCTCACTGGCCATGGCAACCGTGAGTCCAGCAATACCGGCCTTGGCCGCACAGTAATGGGACAAACGGATTCCCCCGGTAAAGGCCCCCATAGAAGAGGTACTGATCAGCCGCCCCCAGCCGGCCGTTTTCATCTCAGGTAAGACCGCGCGAAAGCAGTGATACGTCCCGTTGAGATGAACGCC
This sequence comes from Candidatus Binatota bacterium, assembly GCA_011523265.1. Lineage (GTDB taxonomy): Bacteria > Desulfobacterota > Binatia > Bin18 > Bin18 > Bin18. The sequence continues at coordinate 10,010 of WTHD01000066.1, read as the reverse complement.
AAACATCTGGTCCCAGTCCTCCTCGGTCATGTCCGTAAACGCCACCTGGGTTCCGATACCGGCGTTGCTGAACAGAATATCAACCGCGCCCAACTCCTGGCGTGCCTGGGCCGTTGCCGTTTCAACCGCGTGCAGGTCTGAGACATCGACCTGGAGCGCGAGTGCCTTGCGGCCCAGTTCAGTGACGGCCTGGGCCGTTTCCTCAGCCCCGGCCAGGTTGATATCCGTCACCGCTATATCGGCGCCGCCTGTGGCCAGGACCCGCGCGGTCGCGCGCCCGATACCCGACCCGGCTCCGGTTATAAACGCGACTCTTCCTTCTACCCCGGCCACGTCAGGCCTCACTCCCTACGGTTTCAACGGGCCGGCTAATGGATGGGGCGTCTTGATGCCGCGGCAAGCGATGCAGGAGGCCACAGTCAAGGAGGAAGTAGTATTCAGAGGCTTCATTCATACCGTCACGCTATAACCAGCTTTCGCAAACGTCAAGAAAAGCATTGCTAAAGACGATTGATTATAGTTCTGCTTCATCTTCGCCGGTGACGGCAATCGTCAGACAAAGGGCAAGAAACGAGTAACCCACTGAAGTTCCAACGTTTTTATTCAGCCGCCGCTATCACCGTTAGTAAAGTGATCCTGGATTTTGCCTATCAGTTGCGAAACGTCCATCCATGACTGCGCGTAGACGTCACCTCTCCGCCATCCGACGTGCCATAACACGGTCCTCCCCGTATGCTGCCCGCCCATGATAAAAGGTTGATCGTTTATGGTTCGGCAATCGGGACTCACAATCGTACTCTGACCAGCGAAGAAGCTTGTCCAGATACTCTCTTGGAGGACCGGCCACCGTTTGATCGTTGCAAGGCAGTGCGCTAAATCACCCGCCCCTGGCGTGTCTGCTCCTAACGCCCGTATCGCGTCCTTATCCCCGATTCTTTCTTCTGCCAAACCGCAGATTACCAGACAGATATCTTCAGGCGTTAGCACGAGGCGTTCGACAGAGTTAAGAAAGACGTTGTAGGAAACGATAACTCTCTTTCCTAGATCATTGGAGATGTCTAGATCGCCACCCCCGACCCTCAAATAGTACACATGAATGACCATCCCCAGCAGTGTCTTCAAATGTATTTTCTGGGTCTTCCTGAACCCGTCGGTTACGTCCAGATTCCAACCACGCAGACGTGTAGGTAATTTGTCGCCGCTGGGGTCGGCTTCCGCAATCGTTGTGGCAATGTCGCGAGCCGGGTGTACAAGCGCCTTGAATTGGTAGGTCTGCATAGTGGCTGATAACCCTCCCATCATCGGCAACACAAATTGTTGACTCCGGAGTTGTACAAGGTATTGGCGCAACAACTCGACTTGATCTACCAGAAGCATGATGTCGCTCTTTCCTTAATCCACCCTATACTTTCTGAAATCCGCCACCCACACACGGTACAATTGAGGCAGCCCGCCATGGGTAATTTATCCGACTCGTCAATGGATTGGCTCCATTGGGGCATGCCTACAGTTGGCCAAGGGTCGGCAGGGCAATACGCATCACACCGGTACTTTGAGCCCCCCTTCTCTTCTTAGATCTGTCTGATTTCTCCGAGATCCTTTGCAGTCTTTTCCAAGATTCGCTGAAAGCACTCGTCACAAACACGCTTTGCGGTCGAATATGCGCCGCCCAGTTTCGGGATTGCGATACATGTCTCGCCGGTAGAGAACGGCATGTGGCATCGCGAGCATTCACTCTGGCGCTGTACCGGCACGCGCTTCGGTCTGCCATTCGTACCGCCGATCAGTGACGGCACCGGCCCTCTAGGTTTCCTTTTGTTCATAGTCGGTCCTTGCCATATGCACGCGCCGGACAAGCGTTTGGAGAAGATTATCGAGGTTGTCCAGGATCTGCCTGAACTCCTCGGTGCTGGCTTGGGCACGATCCTTCCCGAGTTGCTTGTTGATTTCGTAATTCACCATCATGAGAGCCGATACATAGTTGTTCTTCCCCGCGACATTCAGCGACTTATACTTGTAGGGCAGTTCGACTCCGTTCATCGATAGCTTGAAGTGATTGAGCAAGAGCTTTGCTAGACGTCGAGCCTGCTCGTAAAGTCGCTTTCTCGCTTCTTCCCACTCGCGTTGGGGTTGTACTAAGAAAGGCTCGGAAGGAGCACGTCTCCGCACCGTCGCTCCGCGCGCCTTCTTGACCACTTCCTCAGCCTGGCCGGGATCAAGTCCGAAGAGCTCCAACCGCTCTCGAATGTCTTCAACGATTTGCTGATCCTCGACCGTGGTGAAATCCTCTTCCCATAGAGAGTCGACTATCTCTCCGTGCACGACGATCCCTTCGTCAGTGGTTAGTCTTTTCGAACCGTCGAGCACCGACGTCGGCACTTCTGGTTCTTCGCCGCCGATAACTTTGTCCCAGAACGCCTGATCGTCATTTTCAAACTGCTTGAATTCCTTCAGACGCTCATCAAGGTTCATACCCAAGTGTGTTACGATGTGACCGATGTTGTCTGGATGCATCGAGTCGTTTTGCACGACAACACGCATGATTCTGCCGACAAACTGGACGTATGGCGCCAGGGTTCTGAAGGGGCGGAAGATCGCGGCAACACTCAGTTTGGGGTGGTCGAAGCCTTCTCCGAGTATCTGAACCTGAACAACGCAATCTAACGTCCCATTGTAAAGCGCGTTAAGGATCGCCTCTTGTTCATCGTTACTCTGCTTACTATGAATGACATCGGTGTTGTACCCACGCTCTTGATACAGGGAGCGGATTTCTCGCGCGTGATGGATTGAGCACGCCACAGCGATTAGCTGGTGGCGTGTTCCGCTTTGCCGAAGCTCCTCTAGTTTCTGCAGACTGCTGTCGACTATATGCTGGTTACAGGGACGCGCGAGGGCGACGCCCCGGCTAAACCATTCTTCTTCCTTCAGTTTCAGCACTTCGTCCTGGCTATAGGTGCGACCCCTCTGATCACGATATCCAAGCTCAATTTCCGAAGGCGCGACGTAGCTCGCTTTCAGTCGCTTTATGTAGCCTTTCAGTGTGGCGCTTCTGAACGAATACCGGAACACCAGTTCGCCGTCTATTTCCTGCCGGTCACTCCGAAAAGGTGTCGCAGTCAAGTGAATGACCTTGGCAGAGCCGAAGCGCTCAATGACCTTCTGCCAACTCTTGGCGGCGCTGTGGTGTGCCTCGTCGACGATAATCATATCGAAGAAGTCGTCGGCAAACTGCATAAGCCATTTGTCGACGTTTGTAGAAAGCTGCTGGATATTCGTGATAACGATGTGTGATTTGGTGGCGACGGAGATGTTACCTGTGTCTAGAGTGCAGGCCAGCGGCCCTGAGATCATCTGATCCCTGTTCAAGACACCGGTCTTTCGCCAAAAGCATTTCTGGCGATTCGCAATATTCATCGCGTCGTAGAGGCCATTCTTGATCGTGAGGTTGGGCGCGATAACGATAACCCGCCCCCGAGCCAGACCGAGGGGAAGCAGGGCGGCCAATCCCGTCTTGCCACAGCCAACAGGGATCTGGAGGATCGCCTTGTTCTTTCCTGCACGAAAGAATTCATAGGTTCGCAGATAGCCGTCGTGTTGTGGCTCCCGCAGGTAGACGTTGCCTTCGATGTTGAAGTCCAGGTTTAAGAAGAACGATTCCAGCGGTTGCTTTGTACGAACCCAAGCGTCAAGTCCAGCCTTCTCAAAGACCCACTTCTTGCCGATTTTCCTTGCCGGAACCCGGCCCTCACGGGCAAGCACGTAGAGTGCGGTCTTGCCCATGCTCAGATAGGCTGCCGCTTCGTCAAGGGAAAGCCATGTGGTATCTGACTCCATAAACCATACCTCAATAATATTTGATATCTAATGCTAACAAATGATAGATAAAAATGCAATCGGGCTATGGATTAGCTCGTTGAGCATTGATCGATTTCAAAGTGGCGGACCCTCGCTCGGTTCTCGCTCGCGTTCTGCGGGCTGTTCAACTGGCTCCCACCGGTCCCTTCGACCGATACCGCGACTACTCGAGCCCGTCGCCAGAGTCTACGTTGCGAACCAGCCGCCATTCAGTCCGCTCGGGACGGCCCAAGCGGACTGGACGACGTGCGCATCCAGAGCAACGGGTGCAGATCACTACAGATGGTTTTGTACCGTATCGTGAGGCCATCCTTAAAGCGTTTGGGAAAGGGGTAAATTACGCGTAAGTCATTACGTACGACCACAAATAGATTATTTACGGACGCCCGAACCCGCACTTCATCAGTACCACCTACGTTGAGCGCCAGAACTTGAATATGCGAATGGGGATGCGGCGATTGACGCGCCGGACGAATGGGTTTTCCGAATCGCTGACTTGCAGGAGCCACCTCGGTAGGTGGCATTGTGTGATATAGTAAAAACCTGAATAAAATCAACAGTTTGCCAGAGTTTCCTAATACACTCTAGGAAAACTATGACCAGAAGAGGCCAGTGCTGTGAGTGTCAAAATCCGTAGGGCCGTATCCTGGTTACGTAGTCACTTTCCTATAGTACTGTCTAACAATCCCGTTTCGGAGAGGGGTTTTCGGGAAGTGGTAGAGGCTTTGATTGATGCCCTTAAGGATATTGATCGACGCCTTGAAAGACTGGAACGGGAGGGGGGAGGATACTGTTTCGTTTCCTCTCCTTCCACTCCCGGCACGTCAGGCCTCACTTCCTACGGATTCGACAGGCCGGACGGGGATTTCTTCGGCTATCAGCTCACCCAGGCGTTTGCGAATTTCGGCCTCATCCACTTCTTTCAGAGCAATGGTCAAATTGCCCTGATCGTCAACCGAAAATCGGGTGTGCTTATCCAATTCCAGTGCTAGACGGGAGATAACCGCATTGCGGGCAGGACGGTCCAGTGAGGTCCGATCAAGCTCGCTCGTACAGACCCCGAGCAGCTTGTCCACCACGCCTTTGTGCTTTTCGATATAGAACATGGAATGCCCGATGACGCACTGGCCGTACTGGAGGGTGGTATATGTCCGGCCGGCCCGTTCCTCTTCGAAAATTCGCCTTGGCGGGGTGGGAAACGCATCGATACGAGAGCGCACCCAGCCGTCCTCGGGATCAGGCTCGGCCTCACAGAACATGAGGTTGATATGCTGCATGCCGTCGGGTTTTGGATAAATTTCGATCAGCATCAGATCTTCCCCCGTTTATGTCTGCTCTTCTTCCGTCTGAAAAAACTCAGTCACGAGTGCAAGAACATCCTCTTCACCCCGAGTGCGAACTCGCTTGGCTGCCCACTTACGACCGGGATGCAACGTGTCCCATAAGCTTGCTTTCCCAGTTTCCCGATCCTTTCCTTGCGGATTATTGCCAAACCCATCGAGGACCTTATTCCAGACCGGCGCGTAGTAATCGATCAAAAATTGTTCAGCCAACGTAATCCAGACGGGAATAATAGCAAGAGACCGGCATTCAAAGTCGTTCACGTCGAGATTTGTTACGGCCTCAAGTGACTTGCGGTGATTGTTCAGTCGGCTACGCAAGGCAGTCCGACCCGCATTTTTCTTGACCTTCCCTTTGCGGGCACCTTCGGGTACGGCTTTGCCTGCGTATATGGGCTTCGGCGTCCCAGATATCGGCTCATAGGCAGGGTATGGTCCATTATAGAACAGAACGTAAACCCCTGGACCACGTACAGTATCAACCTCCGCAAGACTCATGCAGGGTTGGCGCTCAAAGTGGACAACCAAACCAGCCATCAGGTTTTCCCACGTGAGCGGATCGTAATAGTCACTCATGGTTGACGAATCTCCACCACCGATTCGTACAGTTTGGTACGGCCAGCGGTCCCCCTGCGAACACTTGAATTGGTGATGCTGTTACCGACGCGGGTAGGCCGAGGCGTGTGAATACCGACGATCTCTAGGTCATGGTACAACGCGATCTTTGCAAGGAACCTGTCAGTGGGTACGTGAACACCTTGCACGATGCTATTGCCGATGACCACAAGGGCGGTTGCCCCAGGCCGAAGACACCATTTCACCCCGGCCATGAAGCGAACGCAGTCATTCAGATAGGTGGTGATGTAGTTCGCCCACCCTTCGCCGCCGTAGATGCCGCGGTCGGTATTCTGACAGCGAATCTTGTCCAAGGTATGCGTAATGTCGAGGTCGGTAATGATAGGGTCCAAGGCGACGTGTTGAAGCTCTCGTGCTCGCTGCCAGTATGTCCCGAAGTTTTGCTCCTCTAACTGCTTCAAGTCTTCCGGTGCATCACAGAACCCCAACCAGTACAGGTGTGGTCGGGTGTTTCTATTGTAGTGGTAGTTATTCGCATATGGCGGCGAGGTCACAATCAGGTCAATACTCTGGGCCTCTATCTGCTTGTAGCTGTCGAAAAAAGACTGAACATGAACACGGCCATCAGGCCGGTCCCCGCGGACGCGATGCTGGCGATACCACTGGGCATCCTCAAGCATATGCGTCAATTTGCGAGCGACACAGAGCGCAACCGGATGGTCTTTTATTTCAGCACGGCCAACTGCGGTGCGCCTTCCCAAGCTCGGTTCATAGGAATAGTTGGAATACTCTACCATTGTGGCCGCGAAGGCGAGTCGTAGTGCATCCACGATCTGTGTATCAGTTTGGCGACTGACAAAATCCATCAGCAGCAGGACCTTCCGCTCGACTTCTGGGCTGTAGAAAGGAGATCGTGTACGAAAGCCGGGAGGTGGAATCGAAGTGGGCATGGTCCCGTTTGCTTCTGCTGTCAATGCGTGATTGGAGAGGTCGTCTATGACAGAACGAAGGGCCTTAACAGGCAATCGATAAGCGCTCAGTTTGAGTTGGGCCGCAAAGGCCGCGTAGGGATTGATCTCGAAACCAACCGCACTGTGTCCGGCAAGGTCCGCCTCCACCAGCGTGGTGCCCACACCGGCAAACGGGTCCAGTACCGCCCCGTACAGGCCCTTCGTGTAGGTGCTCAGAGCATCCTCGATGAACTGCTGAGAGAATCCTGCGATCCACGGCACCCATCGATGAATGGGTATGTCACGATTGGCGAGGAAAGCTGGGTCTCGAAAGGCTGTTTGCGTCTGAGAAGACGTAGCCATGCTCAGCCCCCACGCCTGCGCTTCGTTTAGGCTTCCGCCCGCAGCTCGACTACATTGCCGTCCGGGTCACGCACAAAGACCACCGGGGCCAAACCCATACTGGGCGGCGGGGCAAATTCCTGGAACTTCACCCGCCTTTTCTTGAGCACACGTTTGGCCTCTTCGAGGTCTTCGACCTGGACCGCGATATGGGTGCCGATACCCGGAATATCCTTGTCAGCCATCGTGTTGCGCTGACCAATAATATGCACCTGGGTTCCGTCCACCTCATACCAGGCTCCAGGCACGCCCTTGATCTTGGGTCGCTCAATCTCACCCAAGCCGAGAATCTCGCCATAGAACCGCTTTGCCTTTCTCACATCCGAGACCGGCACCCCGGTATGGCGGATCGATTTTGCCTTGATCATATTCTCCTCCTTTCGGGTTACTCCAGTAAAAAGTCCGAGACCGCGTCAACAAAAGCCTCTTGTTCCTCCAGCATAATCATATGACCCGAACTCGCGAAGTGGACCAACCGCGAACCGGGAATGGCGCGTTGAAACGCTTCCCCATAGACCGGCGGAATAAGCTTATCGGATTCCCCCCACAGCAACAGGGTCGGCAGTTGCAGCCGGTGGATGCGCTTCTTGAGCCCCTTATCAGGAATCGGCCACAGGAATTTCCCGGTTGAGGCCAGGCATTTATACATCTCAAGCTGGGCTTCGGGGGATTGCAACTGTTCGGTGAACATTTGGCTCATGGGGCCGCTGGGATCGTGAAACACATGTTCAACCATCTGCTGCGGGTTAAAGGTAAAGAAATCCGGAATGGGATTGTCATCAAGCCACAGTCCTGCCGGGCAGACCAGCACCAGGCGGTTGATCCGGTACGGGGCGAGCGCGGCGATCTCCGCGGCCAGCATGCCACCCAGCGAGTGGCCGACGATATGTGGGCTGTCGATCTGTAACTCGTCGAGAAAATCGTGGTAGTACAGGGCAAAGTCAATCACGTCGTCAATATGCTCAATACCTGTTCCGGGGCCAAAGCCGGGATGGGCCGGGGCGTAAACGGTAAAATTTTGGGCGAGTTCTTCGAGAAACGGGGCACCAACCATGGGGCCACCGGCACCGTGCAGAAACAGCAGCGGCTCGCCGTTGCCGCCCCACTGCATTGAGGTGGTAAATTTTCCATTCCGAATAGCAACCTTCACTTCTTGCATTCCAAACGATCTCCATTCAGGGGGCCGGCGTCCTAGAGGGCCGCGACCGGCATGCGATCTTCCTCATTCATCGGATGCGGTGCCCAGCGGTCTTCCCACTCGTTCCACAACTGCTCGCGCAGAAACGGCAGTACCTCTTTAGCGTACAGTTCCGTATTCTTCCGGGTTAGCTCACGACTCAGGTTGCCGAAATGGAGGAGGGAGAAAAGCTGCCCGACATTCATCTCCTTAATGACTTCCACCAGCCGCTCGCGCACAGTTGCCGGAGAGCCGGCAATCACATAGCCCTGCTCAACAAAATCTTTCCATTTGAGGTCGGCCAACTGCTCGAAGCTAAAGGGCGATTTGAGCGACTTGATGGTCTTGAGCGTCAGATAGCCTGGCGCGGCAGCCCAATGATCGGGAACGTGCAGACAGCGGTGGTAGAAATACGAAGCCGCCTCCGCATAGTCCTTTTCCGCTTGTGCGTCCGTCTCGGACACCCCGATGAATTGCAGATAGCCGGCGCGGTAGGGGTTCCGGTCCCGGCCGGCCCGGTCTACCGCCTCCCAATAGCCCCGCATCACCTGCGTAGCCGGCTCGTAGCCGAAATAACTCAGGAAGGCATACATATAGTCATGCTCGGCCACCCAGTCCCAGGTCTCGACGCTGCCGCCGCCAGGAATCCACACCGGTGGATGCGGTTTTTGAACCGGGCGGGGCCAGATATTGACATAGCGGAGTTGGTTGTATTTGCCGTTAAAGGCAAACGGCTCGGGCTCGGTCCAGGCCTTAATGATCAGATCGTGGCCTTCCCGATATTTCTCACGTAGCGTCAGAGGAGTCTGGCCGTAGGCAAAATTGGTATCCATCGAGGTGCCGACCGGAAAGCCGCCCACAAAACGGCCGCCCGAGATGCAGTCGAGCATGGCCATTTCTTCGGCAATGCGAATCGGCGGGTTGTACAGCGCAATCGAGTTGCCCAGCACAATCAGGGCGGCCTTGGACGTACGACGGGCGAGCGCGGCCAGAATGAGATTGGGGGACGGCATCAGGCCGTAGGCGTTGGCATGATGCTCGTTCACGCAAATGCCGTCAAACCCCAGGCTGTCGGCAAACTCCAGTTGATCCAGATATTCGTTGTAAAATTGATGGCCCCGAGCAGGATCGAATAATTCACTTGAAACATCCACCCACACACTCGGATGTTTTTCTCTGAAGTCTTCGGGCAAATCTTGATACGGCATTAAATGAAACCAATGACTCTTCATAACAGGCCCTCCTCATTGACGGCTCGGAACGAACATCGGGCACCTACCCCCCTGCTTGGCAGCATCCTTACTCAGAGGCATAGCCATAGGCCGGAATAAGCGCCCTTGTGCAAAGTGCAAAGTGCAAAGTGCAAAGTGCAAAAAGTTGTATCAGCCGGAGATTTGAGCCACAAGAGGAAAGGCCGCCCTTTTTGTTCAGGGGGATGCGACAGATACGGGAAGCAGCATGGTTCTCGCCCGCACGACCAGCATCAACGCGGCAGCGCACAGCAGACCGATACCAACGCCGCTAAACCCGAGTTGATAGCTGCCGGTCGTGTCATAGATAAAACCCATCAAAATTGGGCCAACGAAGCCGCTCAAACAGATAACGGTCTGATAGAAACCGTAGATCACGCCGTGCGCTTTCATACCGAACATACGCCCGGTCACGAGGGCGGTCAGCGGGGTGGTACCACCAAAGAAGAAGCCGAAGCAG
>WTHD01000453.1 GCA_011523265.1 Candidatus Binatota bacterium | reverse complement strand
GCCTATTTCCTCGGAGCCAACGACCCCTACAAAGCCCTCAAGACCACCCTCAAGGCCGAGATCAACGAAGACGCCTGGGCAACCCTCAACAGCGACACCTCCCGCCCGTTCGACAAACCCACGTCCGGCCGGATTGCCGTCAAGGTCATCAACCACCTTGGGGATGAGGTGATGAAGGTATTTCGGGTGTGAGAATACCCTCTAGCGATTATCCCCAAACGCGGCGTCGCGCTCCTTGGCCCGCTTGGAGCCGGAAAAGGTATCCTCGCCTTTTTCCAGCCGGTACATGCGGGTGAGGGCGTACGACTGAAACGCGCCGGTGACGCCGGTCCGAAAGCCGGCTTCGTCCTGCATCTGGTTCATCGAGAATTTGGCAATCCGCAGCGCATAGGCGTCTTGCAGGGCAATGCGCCGGGCGAGTTCCAGGGTCTTGGCTTCGAGCTGGTCGCGCGGCACAACCTCGTTGACCAGCCCCAGCCGCTCGGCCTCGGTGGCCGTGATCCAGTCGCCGGTAAAGAGGTATTGCTTGGCCTTGCGAAAGCCAATGTCCCAGGCCAGACTGGCGTACTGGACATGAGCGCCCGCCCAGCGCACCGTGCGGTCACAAAACTTGGCGTCGTCCGCAGCGACAATGAGATCGCAGGCCGAGGCCAACATCAGACCGCCCATAATGCAGTAGCCCTGGACCTGGGCAATGGTCGGTTTGGGGCAATCCCGCCAGCGCAGAGTGCAATCCAGATAGAGGTCCCGTCCGCGTTTATATTCGCCCGGCATGCCCTTCGGATACGGACGTTTTTTCCAGTCTTCCCGTTCCTGCGGCGTGCCAATGTCATGGCCGGCGGAAAAATGTTTGCCCGCACCGGCCACGATAATGACTTTGACCGACTCGTCTTCCGCGGCAGCGGCCAGGGCCTGATCAAACTCTTCCAGCATCAAGCGGCTCTGGGCATTGAGTGCCTCAGGTCGATTGACAGTGATGGTCAGGACCGCCTCATCCTGTTTCTGGGTCAGGGTTTCATAGCTCATAGGTCCCTCCTTGTTTGCGGCAGGTCGCGGTTCAACCCGCCTCAATAGCTTGTCCAACCCTGGGGCTTCAGGTTCTGACGGCCAGCTCCTCTTCTGCTTCTTTGCGGGCGCGTCTCCCCAAATAGCCCCCATGGTGGAACTTGGCGTAATCGGCTTTGGTAAAGCGTTTGCGGGTCATGAGGACGAGGGTCAAGGCATCGCCCAAGGCCAGGATGGCCGTGGTGCTGGCCGAGGGTGTCAGGCCGATCGGACAGGGTTCTTTAATGGCCCCGACGCTGAGAACGAGGTCGCTTTTCCGGGCAATGGGCGAGCGCGGATGGCCGGTCACGGCGATGAGCGGGATGTCGTACAAATGTTTGGCCCGGTGGATGGTTTCCAGGACCTCACGCGTTCGGCCGCTATTGGAAAACGTCATGATAACATCGTCCCTGCCGACCAGCCCCAGGTCGCCGTGAGCCGCCTCGCCGGGATGAAGAAAACAGGCCGGTGTGCCGGTTGAGGACAGCGTGGTCGCAATCTTCATGGCCATAATCCCGACTTTTCCCATGCCGGTGAGAATCACCTTGCCACGACAGTTCTCCAGCACATCCACCGCGCGAAGAAAATCGTTGTTGAGACGAATGGAACGGATCGCCTCGGCTTCGGCTTCGAGAATGGCTCGGGCGTGGGTCAGCTCATCCGGGTCTTTGGTGTGGGCTTTACGGTCTTTTGACATGGGCATCCCTTCGGCTCGGTCCGGCTGTCCGCTTTTAGCAGTTTACGAGCGGAGCGACAGTACCCTGATATGCTACGAGGAAGCCAACCGACCGCAAAGCCGTGTCTCCCGACCCCGCTCAGCGTTGCCAGCGCACGCGGCGGCCACGGGACAGGGCCTTGTTTGCGCCGCGCGGAGCGGCCCTTTTGGGGCGGCCCCGCGCGGCCGGTTTCTTGGTTGGCGATGCCGGCGTCTCCGCGGCCGCGGGCGGAGCAGCGACTGCTTTACCGGGTAAACCCAGGGCGCGCCGTTCCAGATCCTGCACGCGGTCACGGAGCTCTGCGGCCTGTTCAAAGTCCAGGGCTGCGGCCGCGGCCTTCATTTCCTTGCGGGTCTGCTCGATCAGCTTGGGCAGGTCTTGGGCGGCAATATATTCTTCGCTGTCCTCAGAGACGATGGGAACCGTCACATGGTCGGCTTCATAGACCTTCACCAGGGGCGAGGACAGGGCCTTGCGGATGCTCTCGGGGGTGATGCCGTGCCGCTTATTATACCTGGACTGGATGCGCCGCCGCCGCAGGGTTTCATCAATGGCCCGCTGCATCGAATCGGTAATTTTGTCGGCGTAGAGGAGGACGGTCCCATGCACATTTCGGGCGGCCCGGCCAATGGTCTGGATCAGGGAACGCTCAGAGCGCAGATAACCCTCTTTGTCCGCGTCCAGAATGGCGACCAGAGAAACCTCGGGAATATCGAGCCCCTCGCGGAGAAGGTTGATGCCGATCAGGACATCGAAGCGGCCCTGGCGCAGCGCGCGGATAATTTCTACCCGCTCAATCGTGTCGATATCCGAGTGCAGATAGCGCACCCGGACGCCGATTTCCTGATAGTAATCGGTCAGGTCTTCGGCCAGCCGTTTGGTCAGGGTGGTGGCCAGCACCCGCTCGCCCTTTTCGCTTCGCAGCCGGATTTCTTCGAGCAGATCGTCGACCTGTTCCCCGGCCGGTCGGACCGCAATTTCGGGGTCCAGCAGGCCGGTGGGACGAATGAGCTGCTCAACCACGCGGCCGTTGCTCTGTTCGCGTTCATAGTCCCCCGGTGTCGCCGAGACATAGACCGTCTGGACGGCGCGCCGCTCGAACTCGTGAAAGCTGAGGGGGCGGTTGTCCAGGGCGGAGGGCAGCCGAAAGCCGTACTCCACCAGGGTGGTCTTGCGCGAGCGGTCGCCACGGTACATGCCGCCAATCTGGGGGACGGTGACATGGCTCTCGTCAATAAATACGAGGTAGTCGTCAGGAAAATAGTTGAGCAGCGTATGGGGTGGTTCGCCCGGCTGCCGGCCATCCAGATGACGCGAGTAATTCTCAATGCCCGGGCAAAAGCCCATTTCGCGTAAGAGCGCGAGATCGTACAGGGTGCGCTGCTCCAGGCGTTGGCTCTCAAGGAGTTTGTCTTCCTGTTGCAACTCTTTGAGCCGTTCTGCCAGCTCCTCCTGGATCGCCTGCGTGGCGCGCTTCAGCCGGCCGGAGGTGGTGACGTAGTGGCTGGCCGGATAAATGGCGATTTTATCCAACCGGCGCAGCACTTTGCCCCTGAGCGGGTCGATCTCGACAATGGTATCAACCGTATCGCCAAAGAATTCGATCCGTATCGCCCGGCTCTCCTCATAGGCCGGAAAGACCTCAACTACATCGCCCCGGACCCGAAACGTGCCGCGATGAAAATCAAAGTCGTTACGCTGGTACTGGATATCGACCAGCTTGCGGAGCAGCGCGTCCCGGTCCACCTCGCTGCCTTCTTCGACAAAGAGGATGAGATCAAAATAGGACTCGGGCGACCCGAGCCCATAGATGCACGAAACACTGGCGACGATAATGGTATCGCGCCGCTCTAACAGCGCCTTGGTGGCGGAGTGGCGCATCTTATCGATTTCTTCGTTAATCGAGGCGTCCTTCTCCACATAGGTATCGCTCTGGGGGACGTAGGCTTCGGGTTGATAATAATCGTAATAACTGACGAAGTAGCGGACCGCGTTGTCCGGGAAGAATTCCTTGAATTCATTATAGAGCTGGGCCGCCAGGGTTTTATTGGGCGCCATCACCAGCGCCGGCCGGTTCAGCCGGGCAATGACATGGGCCATGGAAAAGGTTTTGCCCGAACCGGTCACGCCCAGCAGCACCTGATGGGGCAGCCCTTCCTGCAAGCCTTGGGTGAGTTGATCGATCGCCTGGGGCTGGTCGCCCTGGGGCTGAAAGTCTGAGACGAGTTTGAAGGCGGCGTGGTCAGGCATGTCGGCACATCATAGCAAGGAAGTGGGGAAGGGTCAGCCCTGGAAGCGAACGAGGGGGCGCTCCCGTTGCAATCATTGCAGGGTTATGGCTCACTACACCTATCTTAACGCAGTGAAGGAGGACGGTATGATCCAGCAGTGGTGGAGCATCACACGAGCAACGCTGAGCCTGCTTGCATTCGGAGCGGTGACGGTCACGCCTGCGGCCTGGGCCGACCAGCACGCCGAGGCAGAGGCCGCCGCGGTGCGGAAATTTACGGTTGTCAATGTGTTATACGAGGGCGACAAGATGTTTGTTCCGTCCGTGCTGGTCGCCGAGCAGGGCGACACGGTCCGGATCAAGGTGGTGAATAAAATTCCCGGCGAGCCGCCCAACCACGGCTTTGCCATTCCGGCCTTTGACGTCGAAGAGGTGGTCAACAGCGGTGAGACCAAGACGGTCGAGTTCGTGGCCGACAAGGCCGGTCTGTTCGACGTGAAGTGCCAGCTCCACCCCGCCCACCTGTCTGCCCAACTGATCGTACGTGCGGGGGGAAAGTAGGAAAGAGCGTAGCGTTTTCCCGCTGCTCCAGGGACAGTGCTGCGGGCTGGTACCCCGGAGCGGCTCTGTTCTACAAATCCCCACCCACCAGGGGGACAAAGCGGACCAGCCCCAGGTTTTCCTCGACAATCCGGCCGTCCTGTTTGCGGAGTCTCAGCAGGTGTTGCTCCTCGCCCCGGACGACGGGCAGCACCAGCCGGCCACCCTCGGTGAGTTGTTCAAGAAGCGCCGGCGGGATATGCGGGGCCGCGGCGGTGACGATAATCGCGTCGTACGGGCCGTCTCTTTCCCAGCCAAGGTTCCCGTCGCCAAGTAGAACGGTCACATTGTCATAGCCGAGTTGGCCGAGCAGCTCGCGCGCGGAGGACATCAGCTCGGGCACAATCTCAATGGAATACACCTGTTTTGCCAGGAGGCTCAAAACCGCGGCCTGATAGCCGGAGCCCGTGCCGATTTCCAACACGCGCTCATCGCCGCCGAGTTCCAAACGCTCGCTCATGAGCGCCACGATGTACGGCTGGGAGATGGTCTGTCCCTGACCGATGGGCAGCGGGCCGTCGTCGTACGCGTGGTCCCGGTAGGCGGGCGGGATAAACAGATGCCGTGGGACCGTGATGAGCGCGTGTAAGACGCGCTCATCGTGGATGCCCCGATTCTGTATCTGCTCTGTCACCATGCGGTTCCGGGCGGCTTTGAAAGACCTGCCTTCGTAGCCGCTGTCAGTATTGGTCGTGCAGCCCGTACTCGTCGGCAGACTACACCCCAGCCACCATAAAATAGGTATCAGCCTGATGACAGCTTTGCGGAGTTTAATTTTTCGTTCTCCTTTTCCCGTCCATGGTGACCAACTCAGCCCTGATTGCGCCAGATAAAGACGCCGGCCAACAGTGTCGCGCTGAGCGCTGGCCCCCAACCGGCCAGGGTGGGCGACAGGGTCCCGCCATAGCCGAGTGAGGCACACACTCCGGTCAACAGGACATAGCCGACGCCAAGGACGCTACTCACCAATAAGGTCACGGACGGGCCCGGAAACGGCGGGCCGTGCAGGGCAAAGAACAGAACGATGGCCGGGAGCAGAATACAGGCCAGGGGCGCAGCGTATTTGACGTTGAGGTCAACGCGATAGGTGGTGACGTCATAGCCGGCCATTTCGGTCCCGATGATTTCCTGGGCCAACTGCCAGACGCTCAGATGCATGGTGTCAAGCTGGGTATCCGGGGCCTCCCCTAACTGGATAAGCGGCTCGGCCGGCTCTCGCTGGAGGCCGTTTTCCGAGATGCGAATCCGAACCGGATCATCGAGCTCCCACATGCCATCGCCTATGTGTCTGGCCCGGCGCGCATCGGTGCGGCTGAGGGGTAAGCCCTGGTCTCCAAGTTCGTAGATCGACAGGTCGGTAGCCTCTTCCAGGGCCGGGTCGAGCCGGGTGGCCTGGGACACATGGCTACCGGCTCGGTACCAGACTATTTTTTGCAAGGCTCCGGTGGAGAGGGCGCGATCCTTGATTTCCGTCTCTTTGAGACGGTCGGCCAGGGCGTTCGAGCGTGGCACGATAGATTCATTTAAGACAAAGGAGAGGGGCGTGACGAGGCCGGCAACCAGGAGAATACAGGACAGCGTGCGGGTGGCTGAAATCCCGCACGCCCGCATGCCAATCAGTTCCCGGTGGAAAGACAGGATGCTGACGGTCAGGGCGGTGGCCAGCAGGAGGGCCATGGGAACGATCCGTGAGGCCAGCAGGGGGGTGCGGGCGCTGTAGAAGCGGAGGGCTTCGGCTGGCGTGGCATTGTGGCGGGCAAACCATTCGAGGCGTTCAAGAATATCAACCAGGAGATAGCCCACGAGCAAAAAGCCGAAAGCCAAGCCCAACATGAGGAGATAGTGTTGCAGCACGTAGCGTGGCAGGAGGACCTGCCGTGTTTGGAGAGCCGTTGGAGACTCTGCTTGGGAAAAGTCTTGGACCGGCTGTCCATCGGGAGCGCGTCGTCTCACCCAGGGCCGGTCTTGTAGCCCGAGGAGGAGAGCGGCGAGCCCGCCAACGAGAATATTGGGCAGCCAGACTCCCAGCCCGACCGTCACCGCGCCCGCCTGGACAAGTCCGTCGCCGAGTTGCGTCAAACCGTAATATACCACGCTAAGAATCAGTCCGAGAACGCCGCCCGACGCGCGCGAGAAGCGTGGTCCCAGACAGGCGAGGGGCAGGGCTAACAGGCTGAAGACGAGGCCGGCTGCCGGGGCTGCAAAACGACGATGCAGTTCGGTGCGAGCGCGGCGTGCTTCTGGACTCTCTCCTGCTCCGGATGTTTCTCGCACGTGGTCAATGAGAGCCTGCAACGAGAGACGGGTGAGCGGCTGGACGGGCCAGGCCTCGGTGTGCTGTGGTTCCCGGATCACGGTCTCAAATATCTGGAAGCGGGTCTCCCCGCCGCCTTCCTGGGGAGAGAGAAGAATAACGCCATCGTATAAAGCCAGCCGAGCGGTCCCATGCGCCAGGGGCTGTATACTCCCGCGTTCGGCAAAAAGCGTCTGCCCGGCAAAATAGTCCTGCCCCGTATCAGACACCCACAACAGCACGCCGCGCAGGGTATCGCCACGCGCTGAAATCTCTCGGGCGACCATACGGGTATCACCGAACTCATGCACGCTGCTGGGACGAAGCGCCACGCCGGGGTTTTGCTGGATCATACTGCGTAACGCGTCGTCCAGTGAACGAAGCGCGGCCGGGGCCGTAAACAGCGAGAATCCGAGCCCAAGGAGCGTCATGGCCGTGGCAAAGCCCAGAATCGGTAGAACCAAATGCCGACGGGCCAGACCGGCAGCCTCAATGGCAAGCAACTCCCGGTCAGACCTGAGCCGCCCCAGCCCGACCAAGGTGCCCACGAGCACGGCGAAGGGCAGGGTGCGAGAGAGGAGGGGGATCAACTCGTAAAAGGCGATCCAACCTACCGCAGCAGGGCCCAGACCCCGATTGATCACCAGGTCAGAGAAGCCGAGCAGGTCTTTTGTCAATACCAGTGTGGTCAGCCCGAATAATGCCCACAGGGTTGGCGCAAACAATTCGGCGACAATATAAAAGCCGAGTAGTTGGCCGAGCTGTCGCGGAGAGTAAGAAGGGAGGACGCGCATTGCTGGAAGTCCATCTTTGGTTGCCAATAGCCTTATCCTGCTTGATTCGTCGCTGGTTTTCTCTTATACCGGGCAGAACAATTCGGCTACTGTGCAGCAATCCATGAAGGCTATTATTTTGAGCGCGGGGCAGGGCAAGCGCCTCTTGCCCCTCACCGAAACAACCCCTAAATGCCTGTTGCCGGTTGATGGCAGTCGGCCGGCTCTGGAAATCCAACTCCGGACGCTGGCCGCGTGTGGCATTCAACGCGCAACGGTTATGGTCGGCTTTGGGGCAGACAAGGTGGAACAGTTTCTCGCCCGCTGTCCGCTGCCGGAGATTGAAGTGACCAGCCGCTTTAATCCTTTTTTTGCGATCTCGAACAATCTGGCCACGTGCTGGACCGCCATCCCGGAGATGACCGAGGATTTTATTCTGCTGAACGGCGATACCTTGTTTGAGCCCGCGGTGTTAGAGCGCCTCCTGCTCGCTCCGTTCGCGGCTGTCAGTCTGGCGATTGATCGCAAGCCCAGCTATGACGACGATGACATGAAGATCTCGATTCGGCGTGAGCGCACCCTGGCCGCGGTGGGGAAGAACTTGTCACCGGCCGTCGTGCATGGCGAATCCATCGGGCTGATGACTTTCCGTGCCACTGGTGTGTACGCCTTCCGGGTTGCTTTGGAGAAAGCCATGCGCGCTCCGACCGCACTCCAGCGCTGGTATTTGTCAGTCATTGATTCTATGGCCAACTCATCCATGGTCGAAGTGGCCTCCATCGAAGGTCTGTGGTGGGCCGAGACCGACACGCCGGAAGACCTGGCGGACGTGCGGGCCTATTTTTCCTCTCAACGGGCCACGCTCGCCGCTTTTGAAACAGCCGCGTCAGTTGGCGAGCCGTAAGCATGGGCCGGTCTGCCCGAGCCGCACTCAATCTCCCAGCAGAACGTTGAGGTAGCATTGTCTGCCCGTGCCGAGCACCACCGGGGGCGCGTTCGGCTGAAACCAAGGATGGTCGAGGGGCGCGTGCGCCTTGGTGTGCAGGTCTGGAGTGACAACAGGATTGTAGATGGTCGTGATGCGCTCCCGCGCAACGCCCCCTGCGCTCAAGTCGGGGATGGAGAAAGCGAGATGGACCATCTCACAAACTCGCGTGCACAGCCTGTCCCAAGCGTGCAACAATACCTTTCCGCAAAGGGGACTGGAAAAAAGCGTTCCAGGCGTTTCGGCCCATACCGGCTCGGGCCGCCCAGCACGTTTGTAGCCATTTCTCACTTACTGCGCGGGCGAACGCCCGCTCGGAGTATTGCCGGACCCGTCGGTTGGCCGCTGTCAGTCCGAGCAACCACGCCTCGGCCCAATCAAGGTATGCGCGGTCTGGGACAAAGCGGAATTTTCGCATGCGCGACAGCATGAGGTGGGCGCGCAAATCTTTCTCCACACAAGGCACCCCTAAATCCGTAAGCTGGCGTCGCATGATTTCTGCTTTTTTGGTGTTCCCGAGTTCCTGAGTGCGGACGGTGATCTGGCCAGGATGGACGCGGGCGTACGTCAAGACCTGCGGAAGATTGGCCATCTTGTGGCGCGCGGCAAGCCGCACGTGGAGGTCATAATCCTGACAGCGGGCAAAGCCGTTCCGGTATCCGTACTCCCGCAGCGTGGCGGTCCGGCCCATGATGGTGGTGTTGGTCAGGCTACAGCGGAACAAGAGTTGCGCGTGGATATCCGCTGAGGAGGTCGGCTGCCGTTTGATCTTTCTCAGCACGCGCCCATGCTCGTCCATATCTTGCTTCCAGCCGCCGACTTGGACGCAGTCCGGGTGGCGGTCGAGAAAGGCCGCCTGTTTTTGGAGCCGACCCGGGCGTGCCGCGTCGTCACTGTCGAGCAAGGCGATGTATTCGCCGCGCGCCAGTTCGAGCCCGCGGTTGCGCGTACGAGGAATCCCGAGGTTGCGCCCGTTACAGACGACACGAACGCGAGGGTCGTCATAAGAGCGGAGCACTTCGACACTGCGGTCAGTCGAACCGTCGTCGATCAGCAGGAGCTCAAAATCCCGAAAGCTCTGTGCCAGTACGCTGTCAATGGCCGCGCCGACGTAGGCTTCCCGGTTATAGATCGGAATAAAGACGGTGACTTTGGGTGGATCGTGTGACGTCATAGCCGTGTGGAGGACTGACTTGCTTTGTGTCTCCCGTCTTGGATATACAACACGCGTCTTCTCAGGAATACTAAGCGCAGGGCGTCTCTCGTGCAACCGCAGATTGTCTACTGGCTGGGCCGTATGCTAACGCGCTTCCTCAACCTCCGTGGCCTCCGTTTGCGCAAGGCGAAAAGCCTGCATTTTGTAACCATAAACGGACAACGCTTCAAGCGGCTACAGCTTGCTGACTCGGCGATTGCGAGAGATATAGAACGCAATCTTGAAGTCTTCCAGGCTGACGATATCTTTCCGCGCTCAGCCACCCGCTACGAACATGAGATTTGGGTTGACTTTATTGAGGGAGAGCGGCCCAGGCAGGTGACAGAGCAGGTCGTGCGTCAGGTCGCCGCATTCTATACGACTATTTACACCAAACATCCAACGCTGACAGACACCACCCAGACGGCCTTTCCTGCCCGTCTTGTCCAAGACTTGCGTTTTTTACATCAGGTGGGTGTCCTGTCCGACCCCCTGTACGCACAGCTTCAGCGCGTCGTTGAGCAACTCACGCCACCCCGGGTCTGGACAGGATTTGACTACACCGACCCGGTGCTCAAGAATTTTATTCTCAGCCACGAGAACGGCAGGCTCTACGCTATTGACGTTGAAGGGATTGCTGACAACCAGTTGATCGGAATGGGCACGATCAAGGCGAGCGTGCGCTGGCTTGGGGAACTTCGCCCGCTTTTTTACAGCCACCTCACTGAGCTCGGCGCTCCTGACTTTCAGTCCTATTTGCCGTTTGTGGAGCTGTGTTTTCTGGCCAAATGGACCAAGCGGAATTTCTTTGAAGGAAAAAAGAAGAAGATCGATCCAGGGCTGTTTGAGCGCTTTTGCAAGAGATGTTGATCTTCTCGCTGGCTTCCCACTCCTGAACGATGACGGCATTGGGGGGACAAAGCGTCGCCGGGGGACATCCCTCAGCCAAGGTCAACGCCGTACTCTTTGAGTAAGGTGCGGCTGATCACAATATTCTGAATTTCCGTTGCGCCGTCCGTATAGTGGGTCATCTTGGCCATGGCCAGGTGTCGACCAAAGGGGTAGTTGGCGCGTAAACCTTCTGCGCCCATGACCTGCATACACTGTGAGATGCCGCTAAAGGCCACACGGCTGGCGAACTTCTTGGCATGGGCGGCCTCCACAACGGCGCTCTCTCCCCGGTCCAGGGCCAACGCGGCACGATAGGTCAGCAGACGTGCGGCCTCAAGCTCCGTTGCCACATCCGCGAGTTCCCATTGCAGACCCTGAAAGTTCAGAATCGGCTTGCCAAAGGCGTGTCGCTTTGCTCCATACGCCAAAGCGGCCCTGAGGCTGGCCTGCAACATGCCGCAACAGCCCGCACCAACAAACGTCCGCGCCATATTGATGCCCTGCATGGCGGCCTTGAATCCATCCCCTGGACCGAACAACAGATCGGTCTCGGAAACCGGGCAGTTGGTCAGCCTGATCCCCGTGACTCCCAGCGCCTGTCCGCCCAGCATGGTGTACTCGGGGGTACGTTCAAGGCCTGGGGTATCGCCGGCCAGCAGAAAGCCGGCAATACCGCGCCAGCCCAAAGTTGGGTCGGTTTGCGCATACACGCCAAACACATCCGCCCTGACACCATTTGTGACCCAGGCTTTCTCCCCGCTCAGCCGCCAGCCGTCGGGCGATTGCTCGGCTCGTGTGGTGATTGCCGCGGCATCACTGCCGACACCGGGCTCCGTCAGGCAAAACGCTCCGATTCTTTCTCCTGCCAACATGGGTGGAACGTAGCGGGCGATTTGATCCGGGCTGCCATGACGCGCAATGGTGTTGAGCATGTTGTTGTGAACCCATAGGCCAAAGGTAAAGGCAAAGCACGCTCCGGCCAGCTCCTCCAATACTTTGGCGGCCGCCAGGAAACTGGCGCCTTGTCCCCCGATTGATCTGGGTGCCAGCACGCCGGTGAGGCCTACGTCCGCCGCCTCTCGGAAAACAGCGTATGGTACTGTTCGATTGAGATCCCACTCTGCGGCAAAAGGCGCAATCTTCTCAATCGCAAACGTCCTCGCCGTCTCAACTAATTGCGTTTCTCGGGCGCTTAACTCATGCTCCATGACTGTCCTCGTATTCGCTCCAGTCGGCAGAACCTCTCAACGCTCTACGCCTGGGAGAAAACGGCTACCATTTTTCTCTGAACGGGCGTAACTCGACCAGGAATGACCAGGCCGACTTGGGCTGATGAGCAGTATGAAAGACCGTTTCCGCTAAATCCGCTGGCTGGGAAAAGAAATCCTTGGGCTTGTCGGGGAGGCGCCGCCGGGCAAAGGGCATATCGATCATGGCATCGACCACAATATAGGCCACATGAATTCCGTTTGGCCCCAACTCGCGAGCCAGGCTTTCGGCCAGGATGCGTTGCCCGGCTTTGGTTGGCGACCAGCCGACAAAATTCGGCGTGCCCCGCTGCGCACCCGTATTCCCGGTGACCATGAGAGAACCGGAGCCACGCTTGACCATCGCCGGAGCCAGTTCCTGGGCCAGGATCAGAAGGCCGGCGGTATTGATGCGGAAATTGAGGCTGAAGTCCTCCATGCTGATGTCGCGATAATGTCCCAACGTCGCCCGCGCTGCGTTATACACGACGACTTCCGGGAGTCCGTGCTCGGCGACAATGTGATTGAGCGTCTGACGGAACGCCCCTTCGTCGGCAACATCAACGGGAAATCCCGCACTCTCCTGGATTTCAGCAGCCCAGGACGCCAGCCGACCGGTATGCCGGGCAATCATCGACACCCGGTAGCCGCCGGCTGCAAAGCGACGCACACACCCCATGCCTAAACCGGGCCCAACGCCGACAACTAAACAATGCGGGGTGGTAGTCATAATAGATTTCTCCTGCGGTTAGAAAAGCGGGGAGTCATTATTTCTGGCGGGTTCTACCGGTACAAGGCTGCACCGAACGCCTTCGCTTAATATCCCTTTGCCTTCCAGCCAAAGATTCGTTTTATACGTTCGACCGGTCCAAAGCGACTGACCACCACAATAAAGACCTTGCGCAACTGGTCTTCCGGACACTGAAGCGGCCGCATGGCGTGCCAGGAACTGCCGTTGCGGGCGAAGAGCAGGCTGG
>WTHD01000393.1 GCA_011523265.1 Candidatus Binatota bacterium | reverse complement strand
CAGCCCGGCGCAGTCCGCGGCCATCTCCGTGATTCCCGGCGTGGTCTTTTCCGGTTCTGTTGACGGCCATTTGCGCGCCTATTCAACCGCGGACGGCGCCGTGGTCTGGGAGTATAATGCCGACCAGGAGTACGAAAGCACGAATGGAGTCCAGACCAAAGGCGGCTCGTTTGACGGTCCCGGCCCGACGATTGTGGACGGCATGCTGTATGTGAATTCCGGCTACGGCTATTGGGGCGGTATGCCGGGCAACGCGCTGCTGGCCTTTTCGGTCGATGACGAATAGGCGTATTCTTACGACACATAAAAGGAGGGAATGTGATGGGTACGACGGACAGGGTTCGACCAAAAGGACAAACAATGACAACCTGGTTGAGCGCGGCGCTGTGCCTGGCCGTGTTGCAATGGAGTGCCCCGGCGGGCGCCATGGAGACCGATGTGGAGCAACTCTACAACACCTACTGCGCCCAGTGTCATGAGGGCCAGGTGAAACGGGCCCCCATCCGTGAGGTCATGTCGCGCCTGCCCGCAGAGATGGTGCTGCATTCGCTGAGCGTGGGTAAGATGCGCATGCAGGGCTGGATGCGGACCATTGCCGAGCGCCGCGCCCTGTCTGAATGGATCACCGGCAAGAAGATCAAGGACACGGACGATACGGTTGCCGGGTTTTGTGCGGACGCTCCAGGCGAGTTCTCCGTTGAAGAAGGCGCTCCGCAGTGGAACGGCTGGGGGGTTGATCACACCAATAGCCGCTTCCAGTCCGCCGAGGCCGCCGGCATCCCGGCCGACCAGGTGCCCAATCTCAAGGTCAAATGGGTGTTTGGCTTGCCCATGGATTTTCGGGTCTCCCAGCCGACCGTGGTGGGTGGTCGGGTGTTTATCGGCTCGCTCCAGGGCCGTATTTATTCGCTCGATGCCAAAACCGGCTGCTTGTACTGGTCGGTGAAAACGGACGGTGGGGTACGCTCGACCATGGTGGTCGATACCCTGCCGGGCACCACCCCGCCGCGCTATGTTGTCTATGTGGGGGACGCGGCGGCGAACATGTATGCGCTGGATGCCCGCACGGGCAAAGAACTCTGGAAAGTGGATGTGGACGACCATCCTCTGTCGACGATTACCGGCACGCCGAAAACGCACGGCAACCGGCTCTACGTGTCCACTACCGCCCTGGAGGAAATAGCCGGCTCCGACCCGACCTACGAGTGTTGTACGTTTCGCGGCAAAATCATGGCCCTCAACCGCTTTAACGGCAAGCTGGTGTGGCGGGCCTATATGCTGGACCCCGCCGTACCGGTCCGTAAGAATGCGATCGGCGTGCAGCTCTGGGGGCCGTCCGGTGCCTCGATCTGGTCCTCGCCGGCGCTCGACCCGGAGCGTAACCGCCTGTATGTGACCACGGGCGACAATTACTCCGACCCGGCCTCGCTGACGAGTGATGCGGTGGTCGCTCTTGATCTGCGCACCGGCGATGTCTTGTGGTCGAAGCAATTTACACCCAACGACGCCTGGAACGCAGGCTGTGAGCTGGAGGACGATACCAACTGTCCGGAGGCGCGCGGCCCGGACCTGGATTTCGCCTCTTCGCCCATCCTGCGTATCATGCCCGACGGTCGGCGTATCATCCTGGCCGGCCAGAAGTCCGGGGTGATGCATGCCATCGACCCGGACCGGAACGGAGAAATTCTCTGGCAGGAGCGGGTCGGCAAGGGCGGCCTGGTCGGCGGGATTCAGTGGGGATCGGCCGCCGATGCCAAACAGGTCTATGTGGCCCTGTCCGATATCGGGCTGCGAGCCATACGGGATTCCGACATCGGCTTTACGACCCGGCTCGACAGCAGTGTTGGGGGCGGCATGTTCGCCCTTGATATCGAGACCGGTGAGCGGAAGTGGCATGTGCCGCCGCCAGGCTGCGGGGAGCGAACCAAGTGCAGTCCGGCGCAGTCGGCCGCGGTGTCCGCGCTACCCGGCGTGGTCTTTTCCGGTTCCGTGGATAGCCATTTGCGCGCGTATGCGACCGACAGCGGAGAGGTGGTGTGGGATTACAACGCCGACCAGGAATATGAGAGTACCAACGGCATCAAGACCCGCGGCGGCTCATTTGACGGCCCAGGACCGACCATTGTGGACGGTATGGTCTACGTTCATTCGGGCTACGGCTTTTCCGGTGGCATCGGTGGCAACGCCCTGATCGCGTTCTCGGTGAACGGGGAATAAGACATCTGTCCCCGAGGCGTTTCTTCAAGCCGGAGTGGGATGAGAAGGGTTTGACAGAAAATACTCCTCCCAGACCAAAAGAGTGGACAGTGGGAAGGGGGAGGTCGGTGGATATCTGTCCGTGTTGAGTCTCCACAGCAAAAAATGCGCGTCATGATCCGGGCTTTTGTGTGTGGTGTGCTGTTGTCGAGCGTGAGTATTGCTTCGAGTTGGGCCTTCTCTCCAACCGCAGGGGGAAGTGACGGCGAAGCGCTCTACCAGGCGCACTGTGCACGCTGCCACGAGGGGCAGGTCAAACGTGCGCCGCATCGTGACGTCATGTCACGTCTGCCCGCCGTGATGGTCTTGCACTCCCTGGAACGTGGCAGGATGAAGTTTCTAGGCATGGCCCGGACCAATCAAGAGCGGCGCGCCATATCGGAGTGGATCACCGGCAAGCAACTGCCGCCTCCGACCGAAAAGGATG
>WTHD01000379.1 GCA_011523265.1 Candidatus Binatota bacterium | reverse complement strand
CGCCCAGCAGGCGGTGCGGCGACAGGCTCTCGACCGTGAACGGGCCGGCGACGCGGACCTTCTTGTTGTCCTCGTAGGGCTTGTCGTAGAGGTATTCGTAGTCGGCCTTGGCCGCGATGGAAGCGTCAATCTCCTTTTGCCGTGCAATCCGCGCCGTCCAGAACTGCGCGTGCAGTGGGGCGGCCTCCGGCGGCCAGGCGTCCGGCAGGTCTCGTGGTATTTCCCATTCCGGTAGGGGCGACCGGCCGGTCGCCCCTACAACAGCGCCGAGTTGAGTGAGCAGCGGCGCAATCGTCTCCTGCCATCGCTCCCAGATCACGTCGATTTCGGTATTGTTGGCGATGGATTTGAGCGTAATATGCGGGACACGTTCGTAGACGAGACCCTGACGGATATTGCCATGCACTGGCGCTTCGGAAGGAGCAGTCCGAGTGACTTCCGCTTCTTTGCGTTGCCCCTCACGACTATCGGCCAGCAGATAATACGGATAGCGCGCCCCCATAATGCGAGCACGGGCCAGCGCCAGAGCAACGCGAGAGGTGTCAATGGTAATCCAGCGACGGCCCCACTGTTCGGCGACATAGGCGGTCGTACCCGCACCGCACGTTGGGTCGAGCACCAGGTCGCCGGGGTCGGTAGACATCAGGATGCAGCGTTTTGTTGCTTCAGTCGCGGTTTGGACAACATAGACTGGAAACTTTTCTCCATGCATATCTGACCAAATGTTGGATATTGCTACTCGGTTCCAGTCGTTCCAAAAGACGATGCCTCCAAGCGATTCACCGCCTCCGTCAAAGATGCGGCCTGCTTTCTCAATCCTGGGCAGACCGTCTGTAAGACCAAACCTCCATTGCTTGTTAGGTCCGCACTTTTTTCGTCTTCCTCGAAATGGATAATCCTTGCTTCGTTCTTCGCTGGGATGCTGACTCACGATAGGATAATTCACTCTTGCCCACCGCGCCCCGCGCTCTACCAGTCGTTCGATTTCATCTTTCGAAGTCTTGCTTACGTTGTGAAGGACCATCGGCTCTGTCACAAGCGTATTGAATTTCGTTTCCTCGTCAGGCGTTTTCCGTTCCTCAAATAGATTTCGAACCTTCACATCATCACGAGACTTGCAGTACCAGACGACGTAATCGAACACCGATTCTGTAATATATGTTGCGCTCTTTTTCTTAAAGACAATTGTATTAACATGATTATGTTCGCCGAAGACTTCATCCATCAGCACCCGCACCCGGTGGACATTCTCGTCTCCGATCTGCACGAAAATTGAGCCAGACTCGGTGAGCAGATCACGGGCGACCGTCAGCCGGTCCCGCAGATATGTCAGATACGAATGAATCCCATCCCGCCACGTATCCCGGAATGCCTTGACCTGTTCCGGCTCGCGGGTGATGTGACCGGTGTTGCCGTCTTTAACATCGCGGCTGCTGGTGGACCACTGAAAATTGGAGTTGAACTTGATGCCGTAGGGCGGGTCGATGTAGATGCATTGCACCTTGCCGCGTAGCCCCTCCCGCTCCGCTAGACTCGCCATCACTTGAAGCGAATCGCCCAGAATCATGCGGTTGGTCCAGTTGGCGTCGTGCTGGTAGAAGTCGGTGGAGCGGGCCTCGTCGGGCAGGCCGTTGAAGTCGGCGAACAGGTCGAGTTGGTGGTCAGTGTCCGGTGGCTGGTGGCCAGCCTTGCTTTCCTGACCACTAGCCACTGACCACTGGCCACTGGCCCCCATCAGGTCTCTGATGAGGACCTGCGGATGGACCTTGTCCTGGATGTACAACGGTGGAGCCTGCACCACGAGGTCCGACCAGTCCTGCTCGTCCTTGCCGCGCCACACCAGCTGCGGGTCCAAATCCCGATTGCGGCGCTCGTAGGCGACACGGATGAGACTCTGCTCCTCCTCCCGCATCACCGACTGAAACTCGGCGGTGGGAATGTTTTTGCGGGACGCGTCTTGGTGGGTGAGCGTTGCGACAGTCTTTCGAGTCCGCTTTTTCGCCATCTCCTCATCCTCTATGCGCTTTCGGAAAAGACAACCCCGAGTTCTTGAGCGAGTTCTTCCAGCCTTCTGTCTCGAGTCCATAGTGCCGTGCCGTTATGGCTCAGCACAGCACACAGCAAATGGGCATCGACAAAGCCGATACCGCGACCCATGAGGTTCCTGGATTCGATGACTGACACAACACGGTCGTGATTCAATTCTGCGATCCTGGGCAAAGCCCACCAGTCTCTCAAGCGCTGCGCTCGGGTTTTGAAGGTTCCGCAGGCAAGTTCGCCGATGATCATCGTATGGATAAGAACTTCATCCGTCCGCAGAAGTTCGACAAGCTCGGGCTCTGGACTGCGCAAGTGGTCAATCCATACCGAGGTGTCCACGAGGATCATTCCGCAATCTCGCTTCTGCGGCGCGGAATGTCCTCAATGTCTGGCTCGCTGCCACCTGCCCTGATGAGCCGCTCGGCAGCCGAGGTCTGTGCATCTGCCGAAAATCGTCCTATCAACTCGCTGAATTGCTGTTCGATCTCAAAGACTGCGGTGAATTCGGCGAAGGCCCAGCGGCCATACTGGCCGAGGTTGTTGACCCCGGGTATCCAGTAGGTTTCCATCGTCGCCTTTTTCTCTTTGGCGTCTTCGCCGCGATAGCCCTTGATCTCGACGATCAGCTGTAATGGGTCGTCATG
>WTHD01000159.1 GCA_011523265.1 Candidatus Binatota bacterium | reverse complement strand
ACTCACAAATGCGTGGCATCAGCCCGGTCCTCTTCTCGAAATAGTACGGCGGACCCTCGTATCTCGTCACATCATTCAGCCTGTGGGCTAGATTACGCTTCGTTAATCCGGCCTAAGGAGCTGAAGAGGTCTTTCGTTGGAAACGGATCGATTCATCAGGGTGCGATATAACCTTTTCTATTAGAGATGAGACAATCTCTGTATAACAAGATATTAGTTCTTCAATCATGCAATAGTGCATCTCATCTCCTTCATCCCTGTCGGATTTGAAACCGAACACGCAAGCGCGTCGTACGGAGTAGATTCTATTCTGAGTAGTCTCTGTGATTTTCTCTTCTTCTTTAACAATAACTTCTTGCGAATGAACGATACGATTAACCACCCACCAGAAGTCCTTCTTTGTCAAAGGTATCGTCTCCTCTATATCGACCTCGAATTCACCAGCGTCGTTGAATCTCAGGTGTTTGCACCGCTCCAAGATACTTGGGTCTCTGCTGTCTGCGATCTCGACACTTTTACGTGCATAGAAACAAAATCTGTGCATATTCTCCATGATTAAAATGGTAGTTCGTGGCTCGAGAGCATCTATATAATCACCGTGTGATGAGATTTTCATGCGTGCGAAAGCCGTAAGAATACAAGCTGCCTCTAGGGCCTGATCGTGATACCGGGCCAATGCCGACCAGCGAAAATCTTTTAGCTCCATTTTCTAACTCGACTAATGTCACAATGGCAGGAACCCATATCAGTTTAACGAAGATTAGTCCTGCGGGTCGGATGCGCCGGAGGCGTAATCCGACACCGCCGGCGTATCGGTTATTGCCACTATCGCCCCAATCCGCCGTGCCACTTCCGTAAAATACTCCACCTCCTTCGGCAACAGCGCCCGGCCAAGGATGGGGCGTTCGCGGTAGGAGAGCCACTTTTTGAGCACCTGATAGCCGCCGAGTTTGTAGCGCCAGACGGCGGCGGGAATGTTGCGCCAGTAGGCGTTACCGTTCAGGTAAATGTCGAAGGTGGTGTGGCCGTGTAGGGGCGACCGGCCGGTCGCCCCTACCAGCGCAGCGTGTTCATCCGCCGTATAATCGCGTTCAACAATCCGTCCTTGGCCGGGCATTACTGCATCGCCCGTTCCGTAATGCCCCCATCCAGCGGTCAGCGTGAAATCGTCGCCGGTCATGTTCCGCCCGTCTACCGTGGCGGGAACGGCAATGGTGGCGATGTCCGGGCGCAGGGTTCCGGTTGTGACACCAGGGACGGGAGTGTCGGGATCAAGCAAGGCGGCCAGTTCGCGGCCCCATGCGGCAGAACGGGCCAGGGTTTCGGCGGCCTCGGAAGCGTTGCCGTCCGGCCAGCCGGGGAGCGGGATGCGCGGCCATTCCATGCGGAGCGCTCCGGCGTTGGCTTCGCGGTAGGCGGGGTCGTGTAGAACGGCTAAGACATGGTGGAACAAGTCCTCCACTCCTAAGTCGAGGCGGTCGAGATAACGTTGGGCGGCGACGGACAGATTGGGACGACCGTCTGTGCTACCGCTACTGAGGCCGTCACCTTGGAGCCAAGTTGGGAAACAAGACGCAGCAAAATCTAGCAGCTTCTTGTTACTGAGGTGCGAAATGACTGGCGTTGGCTCCCACCCTTGAGATGACTTTTTTTGAGCAACTAGCCACAGGTTACCCTCGAACACCTGCGGTTTGTAGTCAGCCCGTGAACGATCAAGCAGACCGCTATCCGCCTCCCAATAGAGCCAGCGGTTGTCGAATGGGCGGTAGGCGTGGCGTACAAATCCAGCTTCGACAGGACCCCCGCGTTTGAGCAGCACATCCCGTACCGAACGGGCGTTGAATTGTGCTGTAGTCTCCATGACGCGGGGATACCGCCGCGCGATTTCTTCGTGGCTCAAATCCACATCGAAGTAGTCAGAGATGCGCTCACGAAGACGGTCAATGTCCGTGTCTATGAGGAAGCTGTCTCGTCCCGTAACGACTCCAGCGAAGAACTGAGGGAACAACTCAGGTAACGCCGGCCAGTCGAACCAGTCTTCGCTGACGGCCAAGTGCTTAAATGGTAAACCGAGTCGAAGGTCGGGCCCCAATTCCGAATAACCCGCATCAATTGCCGGAGCGTCGAGACTGTCCAACAACGCCTGCCGCCTTTCATCTGCCCGCGCCTGGTCGAAATCGCGGTAGAGGACACGCTTGTCTGCTGATGAGGTGTCAGCTCTTTTCGACAGCAGGGCGATACCTGTGCCGACCTTGATGCCGGGCGATTGCCCCGAAAGCGCGAAGACCGTTTCGCTGGTCCGCCCGTCAGGTGCATATTCCGAGATGATGCGGTCGCCGTGCAGATTGTCAATCCGAATCGCGTCAAACGCTTCGAGATACCGCTCCCGCATCCCGGTGAACGATAGCCCATCCAGCCACGAATAGTTGGAGATGAAACACACCACCCCCTGCCCGGTCTTGTCGGCAATGCGTCGCTCGGCCATGCGAAAAAAACGGACATACAGGTCGTTCAAGCCCTGGCCTTCAGGCCGCCGGACCCGCTTGGTCACGCGGTAGGCTTCCGACAACGCCCGCTCTTCGTCCACCGCCATACCGGCGAAGCCGTTATAGGGTGGGTTGCCCAGAATCACCAGAATCGGCCGGTCTCGCTTCACCTGATTAGCCCGGTCCCGCTCCTGCGCCAAC
>WTHD01000121.1 GCA_011523265.1 Candidatus Binatota bacterium | reverse complement strand
GTCCTTCATTTTGTCCCGGTGTTCGGGTAGCAGTTCGCCCAAAGACAGGTCGAAATACCACGCCCGCCAGACGCGAAAGACCTCGTCGGCATCCTGGAAGTCGGGGGTCGCCTCCTCAATGACGCAGCCCAGGTCGGCAAACACGCCACGCTGGCTTTCGAGCACCGTGGTCACGCGGGCATCGACCGGCAGGCCGCCCAGCGTCGGACTCCAGGCAATCGGGGTATCCGTAAAAGAGCGCTCAAGGGGCTGGAGGAACTGCTCGCCCGATTCGGTATTGGCAATCGGCACCCGAGGGTCCGGCCCGGCCATGACGCTCAGCAACAGTGCTACATCCTGTACGGTGCGGGCCATCGGACCCTCGACGGCAAACGGAAACCAGCCGACCCGGTGCGGCCAAGTGGGCACGCGGCCGGGCGAGGGCCGGAACCCCACTACGTTGCAAAAACTGGCCGGGTTGCGCAGCGAGCCGCCCAGGTCGCTGCCATCGGCAATCGGCAACATTCCGGTCGCCAGCGACACCGCGGCCCCACCGCTGCTACCGCCACAAGTTGTGGAAAGATCGTATGGGTTGAGCGTCTCGCCAAACACTTCGTTATACGTCTGCGAGCCGGCCCCGAACTCGGGCGTATTTGTCTTGCCGATAGCAATCGCACCGGCCGCACGCAGGCGTTCGACAATAATCTCGTCCTGGTCGGGAACAAAGTCGGCAAAGATCGGCGAGCCGAGCGTGGTGCGGACGCCTTTGGTCAAGACCAAGTCCTTATGGGCAATGGGCAAGCCGTGCAGTGGGCCGACCTCCCGGCCTCGCCCGAGCGCTGCATCGGCTGCGGTCGCCCGCTCCAGGCCACGCTCGGCCAACAGGGTCACAATCGCGTTCACCCGCGGATTGACGCGCTCGATCCGGGCTAGATGCGCTTCCATGGCTTCCCGGCACGACACCTCGCGGGTGCGTATACGCCGAGCCAGTTCCGTTGCGCTGAGAAAGCAGAGTTCGGCAGCAGACATACTCCCTCCTTTGGACGAGACCGTCCTTCCGGTTCGTCCGAGCAGCCTAGCGTTAGCGGAGTCAAAGGACAACGGCGCTTGAAAGGCGCGCCAATATGCAGTCCAATATGCATACCCTCAACCGCGAAACAGGAGGATAGCATGAGCCGGCCTTTTCCTGACGATCCCTTTCTCCAGGGGAATTATGCCCCCTGGCCCATGGAGGGCGAGATTCACGACTTGGTCGTCACGGGCGAAATCCCAGCCGAGTTGAACGGCACCCTGTACCGGAACGGCTCAAACCCGCAGTTTGCACCGCGCGGACAGTATCACTGGTTTGACGGGGACGGCATGATCCACGCGTTTACCCTGAGTGCAGGCAAGGCGCATTATCGGAATCGCTGGGTCCGAACGGAACGTTTCAAGCTTGAACGCCAACACGGAGAAGCGCTCTTTGCCGGTCTGAGCGACCTGAGCAACACGGACGAACGAGCTCAGGGAGTTTTTCCGAATGCGGCCAATACGAATATCATCTTCCATGCGGGACGACTGCTCGCCCTGTGGGAAGGCGGTCCGCCCTATGAACTTGACCCATCAACCCTCGAAACCATTGGCGTGTACGATTTCAACGGCAAGCTCCAGGGAGCCATGACCGCTCATCCCAAGGTCGATCCGGAAACGGGCGAACTCCTCTTTTTTGGCTACGGGCCGTTTCCGCCCTATCTGCGCTACACGGTCGTCTCCGCGGACGGTGATATTACGCGGAACGAAGAGATTCCCCTGCCGGTGCCGACCATGATGCACGATTTCATTGTCACCCGAGCGCACGTCATCTTCATGGTTTTTCCGGCGACTCTGCGCCCGGAAAATCTGGCCTCCGGTTCTCCCGTACGCTGGGAGCCGGAACTCGGAACACGCATCGGGGTCATGCCACGCAACGGAGGGAGCGAGGATATCGTCTGGTTTGAAACCGATCCCTGCTTTGTGTTTCACGCCATGAATGCCTATACCCAAGACAACACGGTCAGCGCCGATGTGTGCCAGTTCCGCCTGTTGCCGCTGTTCCAGGTTGACGGAGAAGACCTGGAGACCAACATCCCGGTCTTCACCCGCTGGTCGCTTGACCTGACGACCCGCTCAATCACCCAGGCACAACAGGACGACCGTCTCAGCGAGTTTCCCCGACTGGACGAACGCTACGCGGGCCTACCCTATCGAAGGGGATATGCGGCGGGCCAAAAGGGCGTGGTACCGTCCTCGGAAGGTCTTTTTAATACGGTTATTGGATATGACCACGCAAAAGATCGGTCCCATACCCATGCGTTCGGCCCGGACAGTTATTCCTCGGAGCCGATTTTTGTTCCACGCTCCGCGCGGTCAGCCGAAGGCGAAGGCTTTCTACTCGTGGGTGTGTACCGCAAAGGGGAAAATCGGAGCGACCTGGTCATTCTCGACGCTGAAAATATCGCGCACGAGCCACTGGCCACCATTCACCTCCCCCATCGGGTGCCGTACGGCTTTCACGCCAATTGGGTGGAAGGATTGTCGGTGGAGTGATGCCTTGACCCGCCTTCACCAAAGTCGTCATGTATAAAGCGTGACGGCTTACACATCAGTCTGCTGGTACGCCAGCCTGCTCATATTATTTACCTTTGTCCCGCCTATCCACGCTTACCGGGAAATCACAGTTGAGGACGGCGGTAGCATCAG
>WTHD01000218.1 GCA_011523265.1 Candidatus Binatota bacterium | reverse complement strand
TTCCATCCCCGCAGCATAAGCCCCCTAACCCTCAAAGTGCAGAACACCCTCTAGGCACTGCCGGCCTATTTTCAGGGTGTCCTGTGGTGCAATTAACGACCCAAGCCGGAGTCCGGGCAGACCGAAGAATTTGCCGAACGAGCGCAGGAGGATGAGGCCCGCCCGCCCGCCTCTCGTCGCCATGGACAGGTCCGGCCGGACATCGGCATAGGCTTCGTCAACGATTAGCCAGCCACCCCTTTCGGCCAGTACCGTCTGCGCCACCTCAAGCCGGTCCGGGCTCCAGACGCGGCCGTCTGGATTATTGGGGTTGCACAAGACGACGAGATCGGTCGAGGCGAGGGTATCCAAGGGGTCCGGCGTTTCGATGACCCGACATCCCGCCGCTCGCCAGACCTCGGC
Organism: Candidatus Binatota bacterium; assembly: GCA_011523265.1. GTDB lineage: Bacteria > Desulfobacterota > Binatia > Bin18 > Bin18 > Bin18. The sequence continues at coordinate 12,686 of WTHD01000218.1, read as the reverse complement.
GTGGTCGGCAAAGGTCGGCTGAGTGATAGCCACCCGTGTCCCGCGCCGAGGCCGGAGCAGCGTCGGTAGGAGACGGATGAGCAATTCGCTGCCTGGAATAGGCAGGATGCACCCCGCCGACGCTCCAAATGTCTCCGCCATTGCGTCCCTACAAGTTGCTGTTGCGGTGGCGGTCGGTAAACGCTGGAGGGTCTCCAACTGCGGACTGTCCAGCGGATACGGCCAGGGGTTGATTCCGGTGGACAGATCAATCCAGGGCTCTGGTGCCTGAGGGAAACGGGCGCGCAAGAGATCAAGCGCCCCTCCGTGGCCGTACTCGTCCATTCTCATGGCTGGATTCCTCCGACCGCCAGGGCGAGCAGTAGCAGTGCAGCTAGCAGCATGGTCCGCACGTAGAGATGCAGCCCGCGCCGCGCATCACTTGGTCCGGGGTCGGGGGCGGTCGTATTCAACCAAGGGTCAGCCGCCTCCGAACCCGCATACACGCGCGGGCCGCCCAGCCGAATGCCGAGCGCCCCGGCCATGGCGCTCTCCGGCCAGCCCGCATTGGGCGAGCGATGGTTCCGGGCGTCGCGGAGCATGACGCGAACGGCGGCGGGTCTGAGACTTGCCAGCGCAATGAGGCCGCCCGTGAGTCGAGCCGGAATGAGGTTGGCCGCATCGTCGAGGCGGGCGGCAAAGCCGCCGAACGCCCACAGACGATCGGTTCGGTAGCCGAGCATGGAATCCAGCGTATTGATGGCCTTATAGGCTGTTAGTCCCGGCAAGCCGAGCAGGCTACCCCAGAAGAGGGGGGCGATAACGCCGTCGGAAGCGTTCTCGGCCAGGCTCTCCAGATTCGCCCGCGTGACGCCCACGGTATCGAGTTCGGTGGGATCGCGGCTGACAATACGGCTAACAGCCTGTCGTGCTCCAGCCAGATCGCCGCGTTCCAGGTGCTGGGTGACGTGCAGGACATGATAATACAGACTACGGCTGGCTAGGAGGCTGGAGGCTGCTGCCACTTCCACGGTGAAACCGACCGGTGTTTCTGGAAGGAGGACAACGAGTAGACAGGCGGACAGCGTGGCCGCAGCAACGACGACGAGCGTCGTCAGCATCCCGAGCGCGCGGCGCACGATGGGGGTGAAATGGTCCAGATTCAACGTTGCTTCGAGCGTGGAGATCAGGCTGCCGATCCAGACCACCGGATGACGGATGCGGCGGTAGAGCCAGTCGGGCCAGCCACAGACGGCTTCGACCAGGAATGCGCCTAATATGAGCATGGTCGACGACACGCTCAGGCCACTCCTTCGATCTGTACGCTCCACTCGGTGCCCTGGCGCTCCACCCGCGCGCGCATACCGTAGACCGTCCGTATCCGGTCCGCAGTCAGGGTCTCTTCGGGCGAACCGTCCGCAAGGATTGTCCCGTCTTTCATCCAAATGAGTCGGTCGGCAAAGCGGACGGCAAGCCCCACGTCGTGCAGGACGACCAACACGCCGCCGCCCGCGTCTACGAAACGCCGCAGGAGTTCCATAACTTGGAACTGGTGGCGCAGGTCAAGGGCCGCGGTCGGCTCGTCGGCAATCAGGAGTGAAGCCTCGGCGGCAAAGGCTCGGGCACAATGAACACGGGCAAGTTCTCCGCCAGATAAGGTATCGGTTCGGCGGTACGCCAGGTCGGCGAGGTCGCATGCGACCACCGCGCGATCAACCGCTTCGGCATCCTTGGCGCGTAACCGAGCGAGCGCTGCGCCGTAGGCGAACCGTCCGAGCGCGACCACGTCACGCACGGTGTTGGGCCAGGCCAGCGGTCGTACTTGCGGGAGATAGCCTACGCGGCGGGCTCGTTCCATGGACGAGAGTCGTGCTGTCGCCTCGTTGTCCAGCGTCGCCGATCCTGCGGAAAGCCGTCTGAGACCCAGCGTAGCGCGTAGCAAGGTGGTCTTGCCCGCGCCATTGGGCCCGAGCAGAGCGACCAACTCGCCGGACCGTAGGCTAAAGGATGCGGCCTCCACGAGCGTCGCCCGGCCGATCCTGACCGTCACGTTATTTGCGCGGAGTTCAGTCACGGACCGCCCTCCGCTGCAGGGTGATCCAGACGAAGACGGGTGCGCCGATGAAAGCGGCGACTACGCCCAGCTTCAACTCCGAACTGGTCGGCAGAAGACGGACCGCGATGTCGGCAAGGACGAGGACTACACCGGCGAGCAGCGCCGACGGCAGCAGGCTACGCGCCGGGTCGTGACCGACACGCGGGCGCACAATATGTGGTGCGATGATGCCGACAAAGCCTATAGCACCCGCGATCGCGACTGCCGCGCCGGTCGCCAGCCCAGTGCCTAGCACGACCGCGAGGCGCTGGCGACGGAGATTGAGGCCCACGCCAACGGCGGCTTCCTCTCCCAGCGTGAGCGCCGACAGGCCCCGGCGGGTCGCGAAGAGTATGGCCAGGCCGATAGCCATGAATGGGGCGGCGAGTGCCAGGTCGTCAATACTCCTGTTGGCGACGGAGCCCAGCATCCAGTTCACCATATCCGCTAGTGAGAACGGATTGGGGGCAAGATTCATCAGCAGCGACATGGCCGCCCCCGCGAAGCTTGACAGGCCAACGCCGACCAGAATGAGCGTCACCACCGATGAGGTGTGGACTGCGACCAGGGCGATGAGGGCCGACGCCGCAGACGCGCCCGTGATCGCTGCCACCGGAACGGTATATCCCCAGGCATCTGCGAAGCCGTAGTACAGCACGAATGTCGCCCCCAGAGAGGCTGACGCCGATACGCCCAAGACCCCAGGCTCCGCAAGCGGGTTGCGCAGCAGCCCCTGCATTGCGGCGCCGCTTGCCCCCAGCGCGGCACCTACTACGAACGCGGCCACCGCGCGCGGCAAGCGTATCTGCCAGATCACCAGACTGTCGCCAACCGAAGCCTGCCCCAGGAACGCGGCCCATACGCGGGGCGCGCCCATAGAGGTTGTGCCGAGAAAACAGGCGGCCACCAGCGCTGCGATAGCCGTTGTGGCCAGAGCAAGATTGAGTCCACTCGCGGTCACTGTGCGGTCTCTCTGCTGCCTGTCAGCGCCAGCGCCTCAATAGCATCGAGCAAGAACCACCCACCGCAGGCGACCCAGGCTCCCTCAAGAGCGACGACGGGTCGCTCGCGGAGCTGTTGGCGGGCGATAGGGTGGCGGGCTGCGCTCCAATTGTCATCGTGATTCGTGGCTCCCCAGATGACGGCCGCCACGAGGTCAGGTTGTTCACGGGCTAAACGCTCGAGTGGCAGGGACCGCCAGCCGGGCTCCTGCTGAAAGTTGACCAGACCCGCAGCGTGCAGCATCTCGTGGACCAACGTGCCAGGTCCGCTCGTCACGCCAGCCGGTGTCATATACAGTGCCGCCGGTGCGTCCGGTAGAGCGCGCAGGGCCGCCAGCCGCGTATCCATCTCGGCGATTACTGCTGCGCCGCGGGCCTGCTGACCAAGCCCTTCTGCCACTGCTGTGATCGTGTCTCTGACGTCGTCGAGGTCGCTGGTAAAGCCGATCTGTAGCACAGGTGTGCCCATGCGCTCGACAAACGCGGTGACGTTCGGACCCCCGCCGTAGGAGCGGACCACCAAATCGGGTTGCAGGACGAGGACGTCTTCGGCCCGAGGGCGAACCTGTCTGAGCCCCTTGGCGTGGCCACGCATATAGGAGAAGGTTTTCTCGGCGTCGGGCGAGACTGCCAGGATGCGCTCGCGCGGCGCCAGCTTGAGGACGTACTGATCGGCGCAGTAGTCGAGGCTGACGATGCGTGTCGGCTGGCCTAAGCGTGTCGGCTGCTCAGCAGGGCTGCACGCGGCCAAGCCGCCGAGAACGGTCCAGGCGACCAGCCGGAACACCGCCTCAGAAATCGATCCCATGCTGGGCTTTGATACCGGCTTTGAAAGGATGCTTCACCTCACGCATCTCGCTGACGAGGTCGGCATAGTCCTGAAGCTCCGGTTTGGCGTCGCGTCCCGTCAGAATGACACTCGTCCGGGTCGAGCGGGCTTTAAGGCCCTCAAGCACGGCCTCGATGGGCAGATAGTCATAGCGGAGCGCAATATTGATTTCATCCAGCACGACCAGATCGTAATCACCGCTCTCCAGCAGCCCTCGTGCCTTGGCAAAGGCCGCCACAGCGGCTTCGGTGTCACGGTCGCGGTCCTGAGTGTTCCAGGTGAAACCATCTCCCATGCAGTGCCAGACGAGCTGGTCGGGAAATCCGGCGAAGAATTTCCGCTCGCCGGTCATCCACTTGCCCTTGATGAATTGGACGACGCCGACCCGCTGGCCCCAGCCGAGCGCCCGCGCAATCACACCAAAGGCTGAACTCGACTTACCTTTGCCGTCGCCGGTATAGACTAGGACTAGGCCTCGCCCCGGATGGCGGGCGGCACTCACCTTACGGCGATGCTCAGCCTGTAGGGCCTTCATCTTTTCTTTATGCGTGGCGGGAGTGTCCATGGGCTTTAAATGCAGGCCACATACATACAAACCATCCAGCCGAAGTCAAGGGTAGCGCTCTTAGTGTCACACATAGTTCCACACCCTCGCCGATCCTCGTCTCCTGTGGCTAGCCGCTGCCCCCGCTCCATGCTAGGGTCCCGAAACATTGACAGCGCGCCGCCGCACACGAAATGCATACGGCTTGGCCACGAGACGACTGAGGCCAGTCGAGGAAATCTGTTCATGTTTGATATTCGGCCCGTCTCCCACGCACGGGATGCCGCGATCCAGCACGCCATCGACACCAAAACCAAGCCGCTCGGCGCGTTGGGAGCCATCGAGACACTGGCCGCCCAGATCGCCCGCATCCAGGATACGCTCACGCCGCGTCTGGACCGTTGCCGCCTGATCATTTTTGCGGGCGACCACGGGATAGCGGCTGAGGGAGTGTCTGCTTATCCGCAAGAGGTGACGCGGCAGATGCTCAACAATTTTCTCGCGGGTGGCGCTGCGGCAAATATCTTTGCGCGCGTGAACGGTGTAGACCTGCACGTCGTTGATGCTGGCGTCGCTGGCGCTACGATTCAGGTTCCTGGACTCACCTCGCGGCGGATCGCTGCTGGCACCCGAAACAGCGCCGTGGAGGCTGCCATGACGTCGGAACAGTGTGAGACCGCGCTTGGCAGTGGTCGTGAGATTGGTCAGAACATCACCGCGGAGGTCGTAGCGTTCGGTGAAATGGGGATAGCCAACACCTCGTCCGCAAGCCTGATCGTCCACAAGCTCACTGGTGTTGAACTCGACGTGCTGATCGGCTGTGGCACCGGACTTGACGCCGCCGGGCTGGCGCGCAAGCGTGCGGTTCTCGCGTGCGCCGCGGCCCGTACCCCGGCACGGCTCGATACGTGTGAGGCGCTCCGCGAGTATGGTGGGTTCGAGGTAGTGATGATGGTCGGGGCGTTTATCGGTGCGGCACAGGCCGGAGCGGTTGTGCTGGTCGATGGATTTATCGCCAGCGTAGCGGCGCTTGCAGCGGTCGAGCTTGCCCCGCCGCTGCGAGACTACCTCATCTTCGCCCATCGCTCTGCCGAACCAGGCCACCGCGTGGTGCTTGAGTCCCTGTCCGCCCGTCCGGTGCTTGACCTGGAGATGCGTCTCGGCGAAGGCACAGGTGCACTGCTGGCCTGGCCAATCCTCAAATGCGCCGCGGCCATGCTTTCGGACATGGCAACTTTCGAGACCGCCGGAATCAGCGGAGCGGGAGAGTGAACGCGGCCCGTCGGGAACTCGACGCATTACTGCTTGCCGTCCAGTTCCTGACCCGCTGGCCGGTACGGGTGTCGGGTGTCTTCTCTGAGGAGAGGCTGGCCGCTACGGTTCGCTACTACCCGCTCGTCGGAGTCTTGATCGGAGCATTTGCGGGCGGAATATTCTGGCTTGCCTATCTGATTTTTCCGATGAGCCTGGCAGTTGTTCTGTCCACCGCGGTCTCGTTGCTCGCGACCGGTGCCCTGCACGAGGACGGATTTGCGGACGTTTGCGACGGACTCGGCGGCAGCTCGGAGCGAGAGAAAGCGCTCGCCATCATGCGCGACAGTCGACTCGGAACCTATGGCACGGCCGGGCTCGGTCTGATGCTTACAGCGAAAATTCTGGCCCTGGTCGCGCTACCGCCGTCTATTGTCCCGTGGCTGCTGATCGCCGCGCACGCCGCCAGCCGGTCCTCCGTCGTGCTCGTGATTGCGACGAGCCAGTATGTCCGGGACGCCGGTACGGCCACACCGGTTACCGAAACACCGCATCCAGGCAGCCTTCTCTTCGCCCTGGCAACCGGTGCGGCGGCGGTGGGTGGGCTGGGTATAGCCGGAGCGTACAGCGTTATTCCCGTCGGCCTGATAGGGCTTGCCGCCGGACATCTCGCCATGCGTCGCGCGTATGAGCGCCGGCTGGGGGGCTATACCGGAGACTGTCTCGGCAGCGTACAGCAAATGAGCGAGTTAGGGATGTATCTCGCAGTGGTTGGGGTGATGTCGTCGCCGTGACGGCCGTGCGCCAGAGATGTTTACGCGGGACCTTTGAGCAGGACGGGTAGGCCCGCGGCCACAAAATAGACACGCTCCGCCAACCGGGCGACGGCCTGGTTGAGCCGGCCGGCGTGGTCGCGGAAGGCGCGCGTCGCGGCGTTGTCCGGCACGATGCCCAGACCGACTTCATTGGCGACCAATACTATCGGCCCGGATACTTCGGTGAGCGCGTCGAGTAGCGCGTCCTGGGCAGCGTCGATTTCCCAACCATAATGCATGAGGTTGCCAAGCCACACCGTCAGGCAATCGACTAGCAGGCAGACGTTGGGTGCACCCTCCTGCCGAATGGCCTCTGCAAGCTCAAGCGGCGCTTCTACCGTGCGCCAGTCAGCCCCGCGCTGGCGGCGGTGCGTCTCGATGCGATGTGCCATCTCGTCGTCAACACACTCGGCAGTCGCGATATAGACCCGCTGGTTATGGCAGCGTGCCAGGCTCTCGGCGAAGGTACTCTTGCCCGAGCGCGCACCGCCGAGTACCAGGGTAATACCAAAAGAAGGTTCGATTGTGCTCATGGGCGTGTCGAATTCCGTACCGGGGCTCCCATCGCTAAAAATATGCCGCGGCGAGTCTGAGAGACATTCCTTATTTCCTGGCTATCGGATTCGGGATGACGGCAAAAGGGGAGTCGGGTATATCTTGGACAAGGGCCAGAGCTTTGGCCGTCGGGGCAAAACTATGAGGGCACCCGCCCGGTGTCAGTGAGGAGGATACATGCTGGACCAACTGCCGCCTGACAAACTCGCCCACCCGCCCAAACCGCCACCGCCACTACTCCAGAAGCTCGAATTTCTCGTGGGTCGCTTTCGCGGCGACGGGAGCTACGCGAAAGGCGGGCGGCGATTTCACAAGCAGGTGGTCGGAGTGTGGGAGGCGGGCGGTCAATTTCTATCCTTGCGTATGCGTGTGGCCTACCCGCTGAAGGACGGACTCTTGGACGTGCATGAAGCCTGTGTGATGCTCGGTTTCAATACCACCGGCCAGCAACTCGAAGCCCGTGCCTACACCGACGGGGGAGGGCTGATTGACTACCAACTGAGCTACGACGGACAGAGTCTCTCTTTTCCGGACCGCCCACCCGGCCATCAGCCCACAGCGAAACGCGCGCGGAAGATTCTGAGCCCGCGCGAAGGCGGCTTTGCCGAGCGGCTTGAGGTCGATTTTGGAGCGGATGTGTTTGAGCCGTATTCGCTCGTGATGATGCAGCGACAGGGATAGCGCTGCACTGGCGTGTGTTTTGCATTCTTGAGGGTCTATGTTCAGCCCCGAGGGCCTGCTCCGGGGCCTCAGGGGTCTTGCCCGTCCTGGCAGGACTGGTAATTGATAGGAAGAAATACGATGACTCTTTCAGTCCTTGTCCATCCTCGTACTCGTGGCATGGGATTAGAGTCCGGAGTGTATGTCGAAAAGGGGAAGGAATGTCACAGCGCCGCCTCACGTCTGTCGTTTACAGTATCCTTGTTCTGCTCGTGTGTGCCGCTGGTTGCGCACCCGCGCCGGCGGACGATCCACGGGCTCAGTTGAAGGCCCGGAACGTGAAATATAGTGAAAAGATGTTTCGGAGCCGAGCACAGGTGGGTGATCTGAAATCGGTTCAACTCATGCTCGAAGCCGGTATGGACCCGAATGTCGCGGGAGCGCACGGAGAAACAGCCCTTCGGTATGCCGCGTCCACTGGTAAGACAGACATTGTCAATGTGCTGCTCGAAGCTGGTGCGGATGTCAATAGTGAGGATAAGGACGGCTTCACGCCGCTGCGCTATGCAGTATACAACGGCCATAGAGAGATCGTTGAGGCCCTCTTGGCCAAAGGGGCCGATGTACAAGGTGGCAGCGGAGATGGCTGGACGCCTGAGGCAGTCGCGATGGGAAGAGGCTATCCTGAGATCGTCCGGCTCCTCAAAGATGCTCGGCCGCAAGGGTAACGCCTGAACAATTGGATCCCACCCGGCACGAATATCGTATTCAAACGATCTGCCTGCTGATTGTCAGTACAGTAGCGGTAGCGGCCGCCCTGTATTGGCTGAGACCCGTTCTGGTTCCTTTTGTCCTGGCCGTTTTTATTGCCTACGGGCTGCTGCCGCTGGTTGAATTCCAGGTCCACCGACTCCGCCTGCCCTACCTCGTCGCCGTGGCTTCAACCCTGGTTATCGGCGTACTGATTCTCGGTAGTCTGGGCCTGCTCATCTCAACCTCCGTGAGTCAGTTACAAGCGAATGCCGCTGCCTACCAGCAGCAGATTGAGCTGCTCGGTGCAAAGGTGTCGGCTCTTCTCCCAGCCGGTACGTTCCGCGCCGAAGGGAACCCGTTCGCCCAACTGCCCCTCGGCAACATCAGCGGTGTGCTGCTACAGACGACGAATGCTATAGTCGGCCTGCTGTCGCAGGGTCTGCTGGTCCTGATCTTTGTTCTGTACCTGCTGCTTGGTGGCGCACGGCAAAAAGCTGGTGGTGTCTGGGCGGAGATTGAGACTCGGGTCGAACACTACATCGTGACCAAGGCCCTGATCTCTCTGGCCACCGGCGTTCTGGTTGGCCTCACCCTGGCCGTCCTCGGTGTCGACCTGGCGCTGGTCTTTGGCCTGCTCGCCTTCCTGCTCAATTTCATTCCCAGCGTCGGGTCGATTATCGCGACCTTGCTGCCCTTACCGGTTGTTGTCGTCAGCCCGGATATCTCGGCCACAACTGCGATCCTGGCTATCCTGCTGCCAAGTCTGATTCAAATCATTATCGGTAATATCATTGAACCCAAGGTCATGGGGGAAGCTCTCGACCTGCACCCGATCGTCATTCTCATGGCCCTGATCGTGTGGGGCATGCTGTGGGGCGTTGTTGGCATGCTGCTGGCCACACCCATGACTGCGATTCTAAAGATTCTGTTCGAACGGCTCGAACCAATGGCTCCGGTTGCCCAGGTTCTGGCCGGACGGCTCGATGCGTTCCGCTCGTGAGCGCGGTCTGCGCTTCATGCTTTTCTCGCTGCAGTGGTCGGACACATAGCCTAGGCTATGAGCAAGGAAGTATCGCCCCCTCCATCATCACCCAGGTAGTCGAACACCCTTACTCACGATAAGACTTAGGGGCAATGAAAGTTGAGCTCGATTCAAGGTCTTACCAATGGCTTCGGACAACCGCCCCAGACTCGCCTGCTGTGGTCGAGCTGAGGGGCGGCCGCGAGACCGCCCTTGCCATGCGTGTGGAGGAAGTCTTCTCGTATCGCCGGCCCCTCCAGCCGTTTTTATTGAACTGTGTTGGCTATCAGGCGAAGGGCGGGGTCTGGGTCGTGACCTTAGTCTTTCAGCTCGGGACCGAATCTGAACGGTACGTGACCGGCCGCGTATACCTTAATCCCCTGCAAAATGAGGACGCTGTTCTCCTGCAACATCTGGCTCTCCAGGAGCGTTTTGTTTTTGTCTTTCTAAATATGTCACTGAGCGGCGGGGTGAGCCAAGAGCGGGTATGGTCGCTGGAAGAGCGATATCGTATCCGTCTGCTGCTGAGCCAGACTGGACGTGCTGTCCCTCAGCAACCGGTCAATACGCTAGAATTTGAACGGGCCAAAGCCGAATTTGATGCGCGATTTTCCTTATCGCACCTACTGGCCACCCGGACACCAATAGGAGGAGCAACGCTGCCATCCTTTCGCGGCGCTGTTTTGGAATAGCGGTGGGGACGAGCCGTCGTATGCACCAGGACAACGGACGGTATTACTACAGCCCGACAGACCTGAATGAATTTCTTGCCTCGCCGTTTGCGACGTGGATGTCGCGCTACGCTCTGGACTCTCCCGGTCAGGCTCAGCCCGACCCTGGCCCGGACCCGCTGTCAGACCCTGGCCCACATGGAACTGGTGAATCTGTTTTGCCGTGTGATGGAGGAGGGAAGACGCTAGTCGCAGGACATGTCCTCTACCCCTCAGTCATCCGGGTCGCCCAGCGGCTTCTCCCAGGCCATTTTGGCTAAATACAGAAACACCCCGCCAATGCCTAACAAGACAAGCCCCTTGAGGTCGCTCTGTCGCAGATAATCAACGCTCTGCAGAAAGCACAGAAAACTGCCGACCGCGAGTCCGATGGCTGTCCCCTTCATGGCGTCCCTCCTTTCGGCCTATCCCTGTCCTCCTCTCATACGAGAGGAGACGGCGTCAAGTCTGGATCAAGCCCAGGGCAAGGGTACGCGACCTGCTTATGCGTTTACCACCGCTTGGCACGCCGCCCGAATATCTTCCAGACACATCTCCAGACGATCCTGGTGGGTCCGAAAACATAACGCACAGATACGGATAGCAAACCGGTCGCCCAGCATCGTGCCGGTCAGCAGGACCCGTTTGCGGGAGTTAATAGTTTGAAGCCAAGTGTGGTTCAGTTCGTTGAGGGCAGGGGTATCCAGACCGGGTCGGTTCAGCCGAAAAGCGACAATGGATAATTGTGGCTCGGCAACGATTTCAACCTCCGGGATTTTTTTGAGTTCCGCGGTGGCCCAAGCGGCCAGATCGAGCTTTTCGTCCAGGGCCTGACGAAAGGGCTGAATGCCGTGCATCTTGAGAGGCAGCCAGACGCGCAGCCCGCGAAAGTCGCGCGAGAGTTCAGGTGAAATCTGGCAAAAATCTACGCAATCGGGATCATCCTGCATGGTCGGCAGATAGGCGGCCGCCTCGCCTTGATGCGCTCGCTTGAGGGCCTCGCGCTCTCGTACCAGAAGAGACCCGGTGCCGAAGGGGAGGAAGAGGCCCTTATGCGGGTCAAGGGTAACCGAATCCGCCCGCTTGATCCCGCCTAATCGATCCCGGCCACGCTGGGTCAGCATAAAGAAACCGCCGTAGGCCGCGTCAATATGGAGCCAGAGACCGTGTTGGTGGGCAATATCGGCCAGGGCGGTGAGGTCGTCTACCGCGCCCGTATTGGTCGTGCCCGCGTTCCCGATGATGAGAAATGGTGTGAGACCCGCTTGCCGGTCCGCTTCGATGTACTGTTGTAAGGCATCGAGCCGAATGCGGAACTGTTCGTCCGTTGGAATCTCCCGAACGTTGTGAGCGGGAAAGCCGGCCAACAGCGCTGCCTTCTGTACTGAATGGTGGGTCTGGCTGGACGTATATATGCTGCCGGTCAGAAAATTCTCGGGCAGGCGCTCGCGGCGGGCGGTAAAAATAGCCGAGAAGTTCGCCAGCGAACCTCCTGTGGTCAGAAAACCGCCGGCAGAAGCTGGATAGCCGATAATATCGCAGAACCAGCGCACAACATTGGCCTCAAGCTGGGCCAGGCCGGGGGACGCGGCCCAGACGCCGACGTAGCGATTCACCGCGTCACTAATCAGGTCCGCCACTGCCGCATGAAAAATGCCGCCGCCGGGGACATAGGCCAAATAGCCTGGTCCGGCACAGTTGAAACTGCGCGGAATGGCCGTATGGAACAGCACACGTAAAAGCTCGGCATAGGTCTGTCCATGCTCAGGCAGGGGCTCTCGCAAGCTGCGGGCGAGTTCGGCTCCGCCTTCGGCATTGGCTGCCGGCTGGTCCGGTAACGACTCAATATGGGCGGTGATATACTGCATCGCCTGGTCAACCAGGTGGCGCATCTCATCAGTTGAGGGCTCAAGCGGGAAAGACTCCGCCACTCCGCCGCTATGCATCGGCATGTGGCTCGCCCTGCAACAGAATCTCGACGCATTGTCGTACGGCATCCGCTGCCTTTTCACGCAGGGTCTGCTCGGTATTGCTGGCAATGGGGTGGGGGATCACGGCAAAAGGGTAGTCGGACATCCCCTGGACCGTAGCCATGGCTCTGGCTGTTGGGACAAAACGATCGGTGATAATGGCGGTGGCCGCTACGCCGACCTTTTCGGCAGTCAGGGCATCGTGCAAACTGCACGATGAACAACTCCCTCAATCACCAACCGCAGAAATGACGGCGTCACACGCTACGAACCCTTTTGCAACATCTGCAGGAACCGGACGGCTGGCATCCGGTTTCTGCAGACGGATGACGGTGCTGACACCGTGTTGTGAACGCAGGAGCGTTTCGACGTGATTGAGCAAGATGTCTACATTAAGCTTGCCGTTGTCGAGTAGGCCGACCGTCCGTCCGGCCAGAGAGGGCAGGCGGGAAACGGTCGCCTGGGCCGCCTGGCCGCCGTCAAAAGTTGGGTCAAGAACGTGT
>WTHD01000307.1 GCA_011523265.1 Candidatus Binatota bacterium | reverse complement strand
GTGCTGGGCTGGGTGGGGATGATCTGGTTCTTAGCGAGATGAGGCGCTACGCTCCAAAAGCGCATGGATACCCGCACCTATATCCTCAAGGGCTTTGGCCTGTTTAATCATCAAGGGGTCGGGGCAATACATGCATTGCCCCGACGCACCGCTCAGTCGAGCCGGTAGGCGCGGGCCACGTTTTCCCCCAGGATGCCGCGACGGGCGGTTTCCCCCATAGGCGCGACCATTTCCTGCAATTCTTCGAGGTAGTTCGCCGGATGGTCCGGGTGGGGATAGTCACTCGCCCAGAAGAGCTTGGCCCGCCGGGAGTCAATCTCCAGGTATTCATAGCCGTCGTCCGGGTCCACACGGATACGCAGCGCCCGGTCACGATAGGCCGGGTCAAGGTATTGTTCCCACAGGTCGGGCGGTTCGAGGATGTGTCCGTCACAGTCAATGAGTACAGAATCGGTTGTCATACGTCTCCCTTGTGTGGTATCGATTCGAAGCTGCACAGAGATATATGACACAGAGATATGAAGCACTAGCCCTAATGGGCCGGTGAGGATTGAAACCACAATAGGCGCTTCATCGTACGCGGAGGAAAACTCAGGAAAGAAAAAAGGAGGAACCATGAAAGTCGGTACGATCATGCAGTTGACCAGTTTTGACGGCAAGCCGGACCTGCAAACCTATCAGGAAGAGCTGTCAGTGGCGGATAAGGCGGAAGGCTATGGCTTTGACTCGCTGTGGAGTCTTGACCACCATTTCACCGGCTATGTGATGTCGCCTGACCCGTGTCAGTTGTTGTCCTATATGGCCGGTCGCACCACCAAGATTCAGCTCGGCACCGCGGTCATCGTGTTGCCCTGGCACGATCCGGTCGAGATCGCCGAGAAAATCGCTCTGCTCGACCTCGTGTCCGGCGGACGCACGATCTTCGGCTTTGGGCGCGGCGCAGCCACGGTCGAATACGCCGGCTTCCGCATTCCCATGGACGAGTCGCGCGAGCGTTTTGTCGAATGTGCCGACATCATTCGTCTGGGTCTGACCCAGGACAGCTTTTCATACGAGGGCAAGTATTATCAGATTCCGGACATTCAGGTCCGCCCGCGGCCCATCTCCAATCCCGAGACCCGCTTCTATGCCTCGTCGGTCAGCCCGGAGTCGGCCGATATCATGGCCAAGATGGGCTTCGGCGTGTTGATCATTGCCCAGCGGAGTTGGGAAGACACGGCCACGGACTACCAGCGCTACTGCGAGACCGCCCTGGCCAACAACATTACGCCCCGTCCGCCCATCGGCTTATTCAACGTCCTGGTTTCTGACGATGCCAAAGAAGCCGAAGACCTGGCCCAGCATTATATGGGCACGCTGTTTGACTCCATTGAAAACCACTACGGCTTTTCCTCGGGCAAGCTGAAAAGTGTCAAGGGCTATGAGTTCTACGGCAAAATGGCCAAAACCTATGCCAAGCTCAACGCGGACGCAGAGGCCAAGGTCAAGGCGATCGAGTTCTTCCGCAGCCTGCACGCGGCCGGCACGCCGGACCAGGTGCTCGAAAAAATCCGCTATATTCACGAGACGGTCGCGCTCGACCACATGGTCGGCACCTTCGCCTTCGGCGGCCTGCCGGCCCCGAAACTGAATCGCAGCTTCCAGCTCTTTGCCGAGAAAGTCCTGCCCGTGCTTCAGACCGACCCGGCCTTCCAACTGCCCAAGGAGCAGGCCGAGTTGGTCGCGGCCAGCGCCTAGCTTGTCACCGGGGCAGACCCGACGGTCTGCCCCGCTTCCCTCTCCAGTCTCACCTGCGCTCACTCTACGGCGCGAACATTTCGCCCAGGACGGTCAGGACTTCTCGCGCGGCCCGGTCGCTGACTTTTCCCAGGCGGCGGACCAAGCGCGTTTTGTCAACCGTGCGTATCTGATCCAAGACGACCTGACCGCTTTTTCTCTGAAAGCGGAGGGGAAGCCGGGTAGGATAAGGGCGTCCCTTTGTCGTCATCGGAGCGACAATAACCGTGCCGATATGCCGATTCATTTCATCGGGCGATATAATGACACAGGGGCGCGTTTTCTGAATCTCATGCCCTTGTGTAGGATCGAGCCGCACCAGGTAGACCTCGAAACGGACGGCTACCATTCCCACTCCGTGGTATCCCATTCGGTGGACGACAGAGATTCTCCGTCAAGCAGGGCATCGTCCCCATATTCACGCATGTGGCCAAAGGCGTCATCCCAGCCGCTCCGAGGCTGTCTGGCCGGACGAATAACCAGGTGGTCGTGCCGGAGCTCCAGCTCGACTTGGTCGTGGAGCTGGCACTGTTTCAGGAATGCCTTGGGGATACGGACACCGCGCGAGTTCCCAATTTGAACGAGAGCAGTTTTCATCGGCAAGCCTCCATTTTGGTCGAGTGCATACAATGTAAGTACGAGAGTGGATAGGCTACGTCAACCGATTCTCTCACTGTCCTTACCCTGAAGAGAGGAGCGGGCCGGTGAGGACTGAAACAAACCGTCACAAGGGCCGGAAATTCATCTCCAGCAGCGCTTCGAGGTGGGCGGGGTGACAGGCGATAATGGGTGCTTCCGACACTTCCGGCCGGTCCCGCGTCTTGCACACCATTTCGGTTGGGGTCACCGGCTCGCCGGAGAGGCGATACAGCCCGCCCCCGGCCTGCCATAACACCATTGCTGCTGCCGCAATATCATAGAAGTGA
>WTHD01000489.1 GCA_011523265.1 Candidatus Binatota bacterium | reverse complement strand
CTCTTTACGGACGCAGGTAGGATAGGCGCAGGCGGCCGGAGACAACCGCCTTGGTCGCACGGGCGATGCCTTCCGCGTCATCAATGACTATCCAGGGGCCGGTATGCACAACGCCCTGCAAGGTTTCTCCCGCCCGGATGAGCTGGGGATACAGCTCATGGGTTGTGCTGAAGGCACGGTCTGTCGGCATGGCCTCAAAAATACGTGGGGCCAGGACCTGGCAGCCCGTAAACATGAGCCGAGAAAGAGGTTCGTTGATCTCAATCTCACTCGGCTCGCCTCGAATGCGACGAATAACTCCACGCTGATCTGTTTCAATCAAGCCATATTGCTCTTCATCTGGATTGGGTCTGAGCAGCAAGGTGCCAATGGCATGGGTCTGCTGGTGGGCGGCCAGGAAGGCGGCCAAATCGAAATCAAGGATCGTATCCGCGTTCAAAACCAGAAACGGTTCGCCGTCGAGAAACGGCTGGGCGTTCTTGATCCCACCGCCAGTGTCCAGGATGGGGTCTTCCGGCGAATAGGTGATCCGCAGGCCGTAGGCACTCCCGTCGCCCAATGCGTCTCTGAGCAGATGCCCGAGATGGTGGAGGTTCAGCACGACCTCTTCGACGCCGTGGGATTTGACAAACAGGAGGGTGTATTCGATCAAGGGCCGACCGGCGACCGGCACCAGCGCTTTGGGAAGCGTATCCGTCAGCGGCCGCATCCGGGTCCCGAAGCCGGCCGCAAGAATCATGGCGCGCATCATGAGCCGGAGAAGTGCTCTGGAAAATGCTCCGCCAGAATGTCTTGCAGATGCCGATACTGCGGCAGACGGCCCAATACCCGACGGATCGTTGCCAGCGTCGGCGGAATATAGCGCGTATAGCCGCTCTTGCCTTTTTCCAGCTCCAGATAATAGAAACGACCGACAACCTTGCAGGCTTTTTGGAGCAGGCACAGATTATACTCGTCCCACACGTATTCCGGTGACAGCGGGTCACCACCAGTGTGGTGCCACGCCTCGTGGTAGTAATTGACCAGCGCCTCCTCCAACTCCGGGGAGACGACTTCCGGCGTATCCCGGTCGTTGAGCAGCGTGGCGAGATCATAGGTGGCCGGGGCGAGCAGGGCGTCCTGAAAATCGATCACCCGAATACGCTCCTGCTGCACGAATAAATTCCAACTGTGGTAATCGCGGTGGTTGAGAAAAAAGGTGGCCCGGTCGAGACGGGTGGCAATATCCTCAAAGATGCCACTCAGGGTCTGAGTCTCTGTCGGGGAGAGGGACTGCTTGCCGCGCTTCTCCAGGCCCCACTCGACAAAGTGCTCGAATTCCCACAAGAAGAGACGTTTATCAAAGCGCTGCTGAAAGGCAATGCACCGCTCGTTTTTCTGACGGGTACCCTCGATTTGGATGAGCAGTAACTGGTCGATGGCACGCCGATACCACTGCTCCACCTCGGCTCGGGGCACGTCCTGGACGGCATCACGCAAGGGCAGGTCGCCAATGTCTTCCAGGAGGAGAAAACCATCCTGATAGCCATCCACGTAGAGCTCCGGGATACTCACTCCCAGGGGCTCAAGAAAAGCATGCACGTTGAGATAGGGCAGCTCCTTGAGGGGTTCGTCGAATACGGCGAGTTCGTCCGAGGAGAGCGCCAGACCGCTTCCGGCCAGAATCATGACGACCGCCGAGGCCGGGCCGTCACCGCTCAGAGACAGCCGCACATAACTCCGGCTTGAGGCGTCTCCAGCCAGTGGATCAATCCGTGTAATCTGAGTTTCTCGCCCCCACTTTTCAGCAACGGCAGCGTCAAGCGCCTGGCGTAGTGTCACATCCATAGCTGACGAGAAAGAATGAACGTGTCCCGCTTTGACAGTGGTGGAAAGGACACGTTCATTCCTTGTAACAAGCGGGTGAGGACTTGTCAAAAATGAGCGTCCAACAACAGATCTGCGTTGCAAATCGTCCACGCCTGTGATGGGAAAAAGCAGTGGACTCTGACCTGGACGTCACCGCATTATCGCCCGGCCAGTTGGTAGCTCTGGTCTATGACTTGCGCCGGCAGTTGGCTGCCAGAGAGCGAGAAATCGCCCGGCTGCAACAGTCCGGTGCCGGGAAGTCAGCGCCGGGCGCTGAATACAACACTGCGGCAGCAGAACCGTCGCCCGGTACACAGGCTGCCCTCATGGCTCAGCTCGAGCAGATATACCCCGAGGACTAGGTCCGCCTTCACGCACAACACTCCCACGTTCTCCTAATCTCTTTACCCTCAGATATGAAGCGGTTAAGCTAGGGCCGCGGAAGGAGACGGGAATGGATTTCAACTTTACCCCGGAAGAGGAGGCTTTCCGGCAGGAGTTGCGTACGTGGCTCCACAGCCATCTGCCTGCGGGCTACGACCCTGAGCGTTTTGACGATATCGACGCGGATGCGCGCTTTGAGTATCAGCGGGCGTGGCAAAAGACCGCCCACCAAGACCGTTGGGTGGGTATCCACTGGCCACAGGAATACGGGGGGCGCAACGCCAGCCTCATGGAGATGTTCATCTTCAATCAGGAGCTGCACCGAGTCCACGCCCCGCGGTTTGCCAATACGCTCGGGCTGATGATGTCCGGTCCGACCCTGATTCATTGGGGGACTGAGGAGCAGAAGAAACGCTACCTGCCCCGGATTCTGTCTGGCGACGAAATTTGGTGTGAGGGACTGTCCGAGCC
>WTHD01000154.1 GCA_011523265.1 Candidatus Binatota bacterium | reverse complement strand
CTCCTCGATGATGGCCGGGCCGGCAATCTGATCCGCTCGGCGTAGCTTGAGGCGATCATACACGGCGTAATTGACTTGATGCCCGTTTTGATCAGGGCCTGGCCGGTAGACCGCTCGTTCCCCTTTTCGCGCGACCTCGACACTACCCGACCCTGAGGCGATCTTTGGTAGGCGAGGGCGCGGGAGCAGTCCGACCGCACGCAGGCGTAGCGTCACCAGCTCAATCGGATCGTCCATACTATGACCGTACTGAATACGGTGAGATTCATTAAACATAGTGGTCATTCGGCTGAGGTCATCAGCGGTGATGTCATGCTCAGGGAGCGTAATGTTCACCGTATGCTCCTGGCCGTGGTAGCGAAGCTCTGCCGAGCGGATAAGGCGCTGGTCGGCAGGGCTGAAGCCGTCCTGTTCAAGGGCACGCGTCCCCTGTTGGGCTAAGAGTGCATAGGCCGCGTGAATGGCTGCCAGGTCTGCCGTGTGGAGGTCGGTGACCAGGGTCTGGGAAAAATCATGGAGCACGTCGACCATCAGCATTCCCAGGGCGGAGAAATTGGCCGGACCGGGTGGAATGATCACGCGCGGCAGCCCAAGTTCTCGCGCCACGCCGGCCGCCACAAAACCGCCGCCACCGCCAAAGGCGAACAGGGCGAAATCTCCGGGGTGAAAGCCGCGTTCGATTGAGATCTCACGGATCGCACCCGTAATTTTCGCCTCACTCATGCGTAACATACCGGTTGCCACCTGGGGCACGGAGAGACCCAGCGGCGTGGCGAGCTGCTCCTGGAGCGCCCGATGGGCTGGTTCTGGAGCAAGGTCGATTTCACCCCCAAGGAAATTGGCCGGATCAAGATAGCCGGCCAGCAAGGCGGCGTCGGTGAAGGTCGGTTGCTGACCGCCCTTGGCATAGCAGGCCGGTCCCGGTACGGACCCGGCGCTGTGCGGCCCCATTTGCAGATGTCCACCCTCATCGATCCAGCCGATGCTCCCGCCGCCCGCCCCGATTGTCTTAATGTCGAGAATGGGGAGGGAGATCGGAAAATGCTCAAACGCGGCATCGTTATCAACCTGCGCATGACCGTTAACAATGAGTGAGGCGTCCAGGCTCGTCCCACCCATGTCCAGCGTGATCAGGTTCTGTGCCCCAACGAGCGCACTCAGCGCGCTTGCACCGATCACGCCGCCTGCCGGCCCGGACAGCACCAAATGGACCGGCTGTTCTTTTGCCGATGCCACGGTCATGGCTCCACCACCCGAGCGCGTCAGCAGGAAGTGGCCCGCAAAGCCACCGGACCGCAACTCGCCGTCGAGCTGCTCCAAATAGCTGCGCATTATCGGTTTAATGCCGGCATCAATCACGGTAGTACTGGTCCGCTCGTACTCCCGATATTCGCGGCTGAGCTGGTGCGACAGCGTCACGAAGAGGCCCGGGCACTCCTGCTGCAAGACGGCCTGCGCGGCCAGCTCGTGTTGGGGGTTGGCGTAGCTATGCAGAAAACAGACCGCCACCGCTTCGACGCCGTGTTCGCGCAGTTTACGAGCCACCGCTCTGGCTTCCTGCTCGTCAAAGGCGGTCAGCACATTGCCCTGATAGTCCAGGCGCTCGGTCACCTCAAAGGCGAGATAGCGGGGCACGAGGGGGCGGGGCTTCCGGTAGGTGAGGTCATACATGGGGTCACGAGCCGTGCGGCCCAGTTCATATACGTCGCGGAACCCTTTGGTGGTCAGAATGGCCACCCGGGCGGCCGTGCGGGTCAGCAAGGCATTGAGTCCCAGGGTGGTGCCATGCACGAAGTAGTCGATCGTACTGGGCGTTGCGTCTGCTTTATGAAATCCTTGCAGGACACCGCTGGCCGGATTGTGTGGCGTGGTCTCGACCTTCTCCAGTCGCAGTTCCTGGGTCTCCTCATCCAGAAGGATCACATCCGTAAACGTGCCACCAACATCAACGGCAATACGCATAACAATCCTTGTCTGCTTGTTCTCAGCGTGGAGTCTTATGTTATTGAGGGTTCCCGCCTGCCTTAGCTATACGATGAATCCGGCGCTAAGGAAAGCTTTTGAGAAGCGGTCTGAGGCTGACTGTGTGGGAGAATTCCTATATTGGGAGAGATGAGTGAACAGGGAGGGCTGAGGGAGTCTGTCAGTAGAGTACCTTAAAAGAAAATATATTGACTATAGTCAAAAACAATTATTCCGGGATATTTTTCCTATCCATTTGCCTAAAATGGACATTTCCGACGGGGTGTATAGCGGGCTGTTTATGGTGGGTAGTCTTGGAGATATTGAGCGTCGTGCAGATGGCCCGGACTTCTATCGACCGGTTCTCCTAGTCGAGCGGGAGAAGATCGTCCTGGTCGCTTTCTGCGCCGCCTTCAACCGGTGGTGACGCAGGTTCCTTCTTAGACAGTAGCTCGGCTTGCGTCTCGCTGTCAGGCATATCAAACCCAAACCCCTCGACACTCCAGAGCTGAAATTTTCTCTGACGCGGAGTTAAGAAGCCCACAATGGTTAGCGGAGTTCCAGGGAGAGCCTGGGCTACTTCAGACAGCAGGTCCTCGGGGCCGACGATATCGAAATTGAGTTGCCACTTTTTCACAATTTTGAGTAACCGGCGGGGAGTGAGCCGTGGTAAGTCCACGGCTTCAATTGCGACGACGACAAACGGATACTGTTCACCATAGCGGGCAATTCCCAAGGTGACGACATCGAGCTCAGGTCGCTGGCTGACTGCCGGCATGTACCGGAGGAATCCTTCCAGCCTGACCTTTACGGGGAAGCGCGAGCTCTCTTCATCTGCGCCCGGCTTCCCCGTCCCCAACCCTCCTACTCCAGTACCAACTCCAAAGGGATAGATAGAAGCCGGGAAAAGTACGCCTAAGGTGACAACGAAGATAGCGAGAAGGGACGATTTCGGGACAGCGGCACATGTTTTCATCGTTCCTATTCCTCAATCTCATACTGTTCTCAGACTGCCCACCGCTTTGACTTTGATCCGCACCGCATTACCCGGCAAATAGGCCAGGGGGACTTCTTCAAGGTCGAGCACCTCGACCCCATCCGGTGCGGCACCGGCTGCGATGGCACGCTCATAAGCCAGGGCTGTCGCTTGGTCCAGGGCCTCGGTCCGGCTCAGCTTTTCCAGAGAGAATACGCTGTCCACTGTCCCGCTGACTTGTGCAATCGCCACGCCAATAGCATTGGCAACTCCAGCCTGTTCTGGCCGAATGATGTCAGACACCCCCTGAAGCGCGTCGGGAAACAAGATGTTACCACCGCCGACAGCAACGACCGGAACCGGGTCAGCCGACAGTTTTACGCGATCAATGTAATCTTCAAGGGTGTGCCGAATATAGTTCAGACCCTGATCGAGCGTCGTCTTGGGGAGTGCTTGGACCCGACCGGGATTGCCGAGCCGTATTCGTCCGGCTGCGACGGCCAGGTCGGTCGCGGTAAGCTGAGGGCCGCCAAACACCCTGGCTTCCGTTTGGAGTCGATAGCCAACGCTGTCCGGTCCAACGCAAATCGCCTCTTCCGGGTGAACCCGACTTCCGCCACCTAAACCGATCGAAATCAGATCCGGCATACGAAAATTGGTGGCCACGCCGCCCATCTCGACGGCTAATTGCGATTCTCGTGGAAAGCCTTTATGCAGTACGCCGATATCCGTCGTGGTCCCGCCAATGTCAACGACAACGGCGTCGCGAAGCTGACTTAACGCCGCAGCCCCACGGATACTATTGGCCGGACCCGAGGCAATGGTGAAGATGGGATACCGCACAGCATAGTCCAGAGACATCAGACTCCCGTCATTTTGGCCCAAGAAAAGGGTCGCCGGGATATTGAGTTGGCGAACGGCCCGTTCAAAGCCCTTCATCGCCCGCTGCGTCACACGCATCAAGGCCGCGTTCAGGACGGTAGCATTTTCGCGCTCCAGCAGACTGACACTGCCGATTTCACTTGACAGGCTGACAGGAATATCTGCGCCTAGTTCATCCTGCACGATCTCCCGGACGCGCAACTCATGAGACGCATTGACCGAAGAAAACACCCCGGTGACGGCAATAGCGTGAACGTGTCCCTTGAACCCGCGAGCAGTCTGCCGCACTTCCTGCTCATCCAGCTCGGACAAGGGCTCGCCGTTATACTCATGTCCGCCGTGCAGAATGGCATGTCGGACGCCGACGACCTGCTTGAGGTCGTGCGGCCAGGTCAGGAGCGGCTCAACCGCGCGGGTTGCTGGCGCACCAAGGCGGATGACCCCGACCGAATTCAGTTCCCGGCGAGTGACCACGGCATTGGTGCAGTGCGTGGTGCCGAGCATGGCGTAGGCGATCGTGTCTGGAGGGAGCTGAGAGTCGGTGAGGACGGCTTGCAGAGCCTGGACAATCCCGGTGGTGATATCCGAAGTGGTCTGTGTCTTGGTGCTCGCAATAACCCGGTGTGTGGCATCGAGAATCACGGCATCGGTGTGTGTGCCGCCAACATCGATGCCGAGCCGAAACGAGCGGTCTCGGAGGCGGGCCTGTTCGGCCTGGTCCGTAGGTTCAGCCATGGAGGGGGACATAGTCTATGTCGTAGCCAAAATACCGCGGGCCCACCAGCGCAATCCCCTCAGGGGTCTGCCACTGGGCGTGACACGGAAAGGCTAACACGGCGATGCGCAGGCCGTATCTGAGCGCCTCAGTGGTAATCGGCAGCCCCGTCTGTTCGTCAACCACGCTCAACAGGTCGGGGACCGTGACCTCAGGCCGGTCGGCGCGCCAGAAAACGAGATTTTCATTTTGGAATGACAGCCGAAACGTTTGTCCAGCGTCGGGGCCGGCCCCCATGATCTCGACCTCACCCCGTGCAAACCCGCCTTCGGTCCGGCGCCGAACGTCTGTGATCTTTCCCTGACACAGTTGGCGGCCGGCCAGCAGGTTGGTCAACGCTTGAATAGGATTGGTTTGTTTACTGGTACGGAGCGTTTGACCGATCCTGGCAGCAAGACTAAGGGTCCCCGGAATCAAGGCGCGTTTGGCAATACGGCCCTGCATGGCATACAGCGCAATGCAGGCGGAACAGCCCATGGCTATGGTCGCCGTTCGGGCCAAACGTTCGGTCCAACGATTGTCCGGCGTTTGCAGCAACACTTGGTTGCCTTTTTCATCGGCCACAACCATCGGTGTCGCCGCTACTCCGTGTAGGGTAGGAGTGACCATTTGAAGCTCGGGAAACGCTCGTCCCATTCCGTCCGCGTCCAGCACGGGAATACGCAGGGTCGCGGCAACAACAAGCGGTATCATGGAGTTGACGCCGCCCGCCTCGATTGACATGGTGGCGGCTGCCTGACATTGCAGGTGCCGCTCGATCATCTGGAACGCCTCGATCACCTCATCCCCGCTCGGAATTTTCTCAACTAAAACCGTAGGCGCACCCATCATTGCAGTAGGAATAACCCACTCATCATCTGCGAGTTCATCAAGCGAAAGCAGCGAAATCGGGCCGTATTGGGCGACGGCCTGTTGCGCCATGAGCCGGCCCAACGTCGGGTCGCCGCCACCTCCGGTTCCGAGAACGGCGGCTCCCAGGGCGATATCCTGAATGGCCTGTGCGTCAAGCTGCGTCATAGTGCAAGAATCTCTTGGTCCCGTCCTACGGTCGGGCGCCGCGGATGTCAACCAAAACTCGCCTCACTCTCTTTTTGTTTGCTCTGATATCTGAAACCTGCTAGCTGGAAGATATGAAACCAGCACCATTCAAATATGCGCGTCCCGGCTCTGTTGATGAAGCCTTGGCTTTGCTGCAGGCGGGTGGTGACGAGGCCAAAGTCCTGGCTGGCGGGCAGAGTTTTGTACCGCTGCTCAACCTGCGCATGGCCTCGGTTGAATCGATTGTCGATCTGAACCGCCTGGATGATCTCGCCTATATCAAGCGGGACAATGACACCCTGTGCATTGGCGCCATGACGCGGCATAGACAGATCGAAGTGTCCGCTGAGGTCCAGGCCGCCCAGCCCTTGCTGAGCCGGGCTGCGGCCGAGGTCGGCCACCTGGCGATACGGAACCGGGGAACCATTGGGGGCAGCCTGGTCCATGCCGACCCTGCCGCAGAATGGCCCCTGGTCGCTGCGGCCTTGGATGCCCAGCTCGTACTGCGTTCTCAGGGCAGTTCCCGGACGGTTGCGGCGCGTGAATTTTTTCTCGCCCCACTTATGACCGAGATTGAGCCAACTGAAATTTTGTGTGAAGTTCGTTTCCCGGTCGCTCCTACGGGCGCGGTCTGGGGATTCCAAGAACTGTGCCGCCGCCCGGGCGATTTTGCCATCGTCGCTATTGCGTGTCAGTTGACGCTGGACGACAGTGGCACGTGCTCGGCGGCCTCACTGGCTGTTGGGGGGGCGCATTCCACGCCCCTCCACGTTGCCGAAGTGGAACCAATTGTTGTCGGTAGTCAGGGTGATGCTGCGGTTCTGACGGCGGCCGGGGAAAAGGCCGCTGCCGTCGTCGAGCCGTCAGGAGACGTCCACGGTTCTGCCGACTATCGACGCAGAATGGTCAAGGTGCTAGCCCAACGCGCACTGAAAGAAGCCTGGACTCAAAAGTCGGCTACGTAACAGGGGGAGGGGATATGGCAGAAACACAATTCACCGAGCACCAGACCATCCGCGTCCACGTCAACGGCCACGAGTACGAACGCGAAGTGCCGGTGCGCCGGCTCCTGGCCGACTTCATCCGTCACGACTTAGGCCTGACCGCCACCCATCTCGGCTGCGAACACGGCGTGTGCGGTGCGTGCACCATTATTATGGACGGCGAAAGCGTGCGGTCGTGTTTACTCTTTGCCGTTCAAGCCGATGGGGCGGAACTCCAGACGCTTGAGGGGCTTGCCGACGGGGATGAGATGCACCCGTTACAGCAATCCTTTTGGGATAACCATGCGCTCCAATGCGGTTTCTGCACATCCGGGTTTCTCATGAGCGCGGTGGACCTCCTCGACAAGAACCCGCAGCCGAGCGAAGAAGAAATCCGGCACGGACTGTCCGGCAATCTCTGTCGCTGTACCGGCTACGCGAACATCGTCAAAGCCGTTCAGGCCGTTGCGGAACAGTCCCAATCCTAGGACACGGGCAGATGGCATCCTCCCAAGGTGGAACCGGCAAGATGGTTGGCGCACAGGTACGCCGGGTCGAAGACCCCCGTGTCCTGTTGGGCAAATCGCAATATGTGGATGATCTCGACCTGCCCAACTCGCTCGCGCTCGCCTTTGTCCGCAGCCCGTACGCGCACGCGCGGATTGTGTCCATTGATGTGGACACGGCTCAGAATCAACCCGGTGTCCAACTGGTCTTAACCGGAGCCGACATTGCCGGGGCCATTAAGCCGCTCCGAGTCGAATACGAGCCAGCCAAAGCACCGACGCATAAACCCTGTGATTGGCCCGTCCTGGCCCAGGACAAAGTACGTTTCGTGGGCGAGGCCGTGGCGGTTGTGGTGGCTACCGATCGCTATGTGGCAGAAGACGCCGCCGGTTTGATCGACGTGGAGTACGAGCCGCTTATGCCCGTGTCCGATGTCGAGCAGGCCCTCTCAGCAGACGCCCCGCTCGTGCACGAGGAGTGGGGCGATAACGTCATGCAGACACTCCAGGCCGAGATTGGGGATGTGGCCAAAGCGTTTCAGGAGGCTGACTGTGTTGTCTCGGCACGCCTCACCACCGGCCGCCATATGGCCCTACCCATGGAGACGCGGGGCTGTGTGGCGTCTTTTGAGCCCGCGACAGACACGCTGACCGTGTGGTCGTCCACGCAGGTGCCGCATGTGCTCCGTTCACATATCGCCCTGGTGTTGGATTTCCCTGAACATCATATCCGTGTGGTGGCCCCGGACGTTGGTGGTGGGTTCGGACAAAAGGGCCATCTCTTTCCCGAGGAGGCCGTGTCCGCCTACCTCGCCCACCGTCTTGGCCGACCGGTCAAATGGATTGAAGACCGCCGCGAAAATCTATCCGCCTCACTTCATGCCAAACAGCAAGCCGTCCAGGCCGAACTTGCCGTCCGGCAGGACGGAACCATCCTCGGCATCAGGGGCCGGTTTGTCGGCGATGTGGGCGCGTATTCCGAATACCCCTGGGGGTCTGCGTTTGAAGCCGGACACGCCGCGTCCAGTATGCCCGGACCGTATAAGACCCCGGCCTTCAGCTTCGAGGCCGTGTCGGTTGCCACCAACAAGACCACTATTGGGGTGTACCGCGGGGTGGGACTGCCGATTGGGGTGCTGACCATGGAGCGGCTCATGGACCTGGCCGCCCACAAACTGGGACTCGACCCGGCCGAGATTCGGCTGCGGAATATGATCCGAAAAGAAGAGCACCCGTATACCACCATTATCGGCGCGGAAGTCGAGAGCGGCAGCCATCGCGAATCCCTCCAGAAAGCGTTGGACATCCTGGGCTACCAGGAGTGCAGAGCCGAACAGCAGCAGGCTCGAGCCCAGGGCCGCCATCTGGGTATCGGGATCGGCTGTTATCTGGAGGGGACGGCACCGAGCTCGGCAGCCTTCGCCTCGATGGGACTGAATCTGGGCGGCTATGAATCAGCCACGGTGCGTATGGATGTCGCGGGTAAAGTCACCGTGCTGGTCGGGACCCACTCCCACGGTCAAAGTCACGAAACAACCCTGGCCCAGGTGGCGGCCGACGAACTTGGCGTTCCGCTCGCCGATGTCAAAATCATCGAGGGCGATACGAACGCCGTTCCCTACGGCATGGGCACCTGGGGCAGTCGGAGCGCCGTCACCGGAGGGGGGGCGATCTCCAGGGCGTCCGAAAAACTGCGCAACAAGATGTTGCGTATCGCCTCGCGTATGACCGAGGTGCCGGACGATGATCTGGAGCTGGCCGAGGGGATGATCCGGCGCAGAGCGGACGCCACTCCGCTGATGCCCATCAAGGAGTTGGCCCACCGCGTCCTGGTGCAGGCCGGCAGTCTCCCACAGGATGAAGAGCCTGGGTTGGACGCTACGGCCCACTACGAACCCCCGCCGTCCACGCATGCCAATGCGACCCATATCGCTCTGGTCGAAGTGGACAGTGATACCGGCAAGGTAACCTTGCTGCGCTATGTTGTGGTTGAAGACTGCGGCACGATTATCAACCCCACCGTGGTCGATGGTCAGATTCAGGGCGGCGTGGCGCAGGGAATCGGCACGGCCCTGTACGAACACGCTCTGTACGATGAGAACGGCCAGTTCTTGACGGGGACGTTGATGGATTATCTTATCCCAACCGCCATTGACGTGCCGCAGGTGGAGATCGGTCATATTGAAAGCCCGTCTCCGCACACGCCCCACGGCATTAAAGGCGTTGGCGAGGGTGGGGCGATTGCTCCCCCGGCAGCGATTGCGAATGCGGTTGCCGATGCGCTGGCGCCATTTGAGGTTCGGGTGGATGCCATTCCCCTCACTCCGGAACGGGTGTTGGGCTGGATTGAACAGCGTCAAGCCGCAGCCTGATAGCAAACGACGGCGGCATGTCTTCGATCGGAGGGTCATCCATGAGTCGTGAGGGAACCGGGAAAATGCTGGGGGCGCAGGTACGCCGGGTCGAAGACCCGCGCGTTTTACTGGGGAAAACCCAATATGTTGATGACCTGATATTACCCGACATGCTGGCGGTCGCCTTTGTTCGCAGTCCTTACGCCCACGCCAAAATTGCGAATATCGATGTTCAGGCTGCGCTGGCCAAGCCCGGTGTGGCCTGTGTTCTCACCGGACAGGACATTCTGGAAACGATCAAGCCGCTCCGGGTCGAGCTTGATACGCAGAAAGTCCCTTTTCACAAATCGTGTAACTGGCACGTCCTCACGCTCGACAAGGTCCGTTTTGTGGGTGATATGGTGGCGGCCGTTGTGGCGACGGACCGCTACACCGCCGAGGACGCTGCCGATCTTGTCGAAGTCGACTACGAGCCGCTTGACGCCGTGGCCGATATGGAAAGCGCACTGCTCGCCGATGCCCCCCTGGTGCACGAAGAGTGGGGTGACAATGTCATGGAACGGTTCGAAGCCCAGGTCGGTGAGGTGGGTCAGGCGTTTCAGGACGCCGCCTGTGTGGTGTCCGAACGTTTTGTGACTGGCCGTCACATGGCTTCACCCATGGAAACGCGGGGTTGTGTGGCCCAGTTTGACGTGGCAACGGAGGCGCTCACCGTCTGGTCCTCCACCCAGGTGCCGCATACCCTGCGGGCCAGTCTGGCCATGCTGCTGGATTTGGCGGAGCATCGCATCCGGGTCATTTCTCCGGACGTGGGCGGGGGCTTTGGCCTTAAAGCGCATCCTTTTCCTGAAGAGGTGGTGGTAACGTATTTAGCCAAAGCATTGCGCAAACCGGTTAAATGGATCGAAGACCGGCGTGAGCATTTGTCGGCCTCCCTCCAGGCCAAGCATCAGATTGTCAATGCGGAATTAGCCCTGAAGAGCGACGGCACCGTACTGGGCCTCAAGGCGCGCTTCCTGAGCGATGCGGGTGGCTATTCGTCCTATCCCTGGGGTTCGTCCTTTGAGCCAAAACATGCGGCCGGAACCATAACCGGCCCCTATAAAATTCCGGCCTTTGGATTTGAAACCTGTACGGTCGCCACCAACAAAGCCTCCATTGGGGTGTACCGGGGCGTGGGTATTCCGGTTGCGGCTTTGACGATGGAGCGTCTTCTGGATATGGGCGCCCAAAAGCTCGGTCTTGATCCGGCAGAGATTCGGC
This sequence comes from Candidatus Binatota bacterium, assembly GCA_011523265.1. Taxonomy (GTDB): domain Bacteria; phylum Desulfobacterota; class Binatia; order Bin18; family Bin18; genus Bin18. Next base: position 2,354 of record WTHD01000154.1, on the reverse strand, counting down.
TGCGGAATATGATCCCGCAGGACGAGCACCCGTATACGACGCTGCTGGGTGTGGAGATTGAGAGCGGCAGCCACCAAGCCTCGTTACAAAAGGCCCTCGATATTCTCGGCTATGACGATTTTCGGGCTGAGCAGCAAAAAGCCCGTGAGAACGGCCGGTACCTTGGGGTGGGGATAGGCTCGTATGTGGAAGGCACGGCTCACAACTCGGCCGTGTTTGGTGACTTTGGCGTCAAGGTCGGTGGTTATGAGGCGGCGACACTGCGCATTGATGAGTCGGGTAAGGTGACGGCCTTCGTTGGGACGCACTCGCACGGCCAGGGCCACCACACCGTCTATGCCCAACTGATAGCGGATACCCTAGGCGTCGCGCTCGAAGACGTCGCGGTTGTCCAAGGCGATACTCAGGCTACGCCGCGCGGGTGGGGAACTTGGGCGAGCCGGAGCGCGGTGACGGGCGGGGGCGCCGTGACCTCGGCGGCGCAAAAGCTGCGGGATAAGCTGTTGCGCATTGCGGCGCGCCTGACCGAAGTGCCCGCAGACGACCTTGAACTTGCCCAGGGCGCTGTCCAACGCAAAACCGGTGGGGTACGCCTGCTTTCCATCCCCGAGCTGGCGCATCGGATTATCGTCCAACCGACGAGTCTGCCGCCCGACGAAGAACCTGGGCTTGACGCCAGCGTGGCCTACGAGCCGCCGTATATCACGCACTCCAACGCGACCCATATAGCTGCGGTTGAAGTCGATACTGAAACCGGTCAGGTCCAACTCTTGCGATATATCGTGGTTGAAGACTGCGGCACGATTATCAATCCCACTATCGTGAATGGCCAGATCCAGGGCGGGGTGGCCCAGGGAATCGGTTCCGCGCTGTACGAGCACGCTTTATACGATGACGCCGGCCAATTCCTGACCGGAACATTCATGGACTATTTGATTCCCACTGCGGCGGATGTGCCTCGGGTAGAAATCGGGCATATTGAAACGCCATCGCCGTATACGCTCAACGGCATCAAGGGCATGGGTGAGGGTGGGGCGATTGCCCCGCCCGCGGCCATTGCCAATGCCGTGGCCGACGCGCTGTCACCGTTTGATGTGCGGGTCAACGAGGTGCCGCTGACCCCGGAGCGTGTGCTCAGCATGTTGGACCGGGCTCAAACGAACGCCGGCGCTGAATGAGGCCGCTGATGAATCCCAATCTGCGGCGTCCCATCACTGAAGCAGAGATGCGGACCTACGAAGAGGGCGGCGTTGTCTGGCTGCCCGGTATTCTGGAACTGGAGTGGGCCGACTATCTCTCCCGTGGTATTGATGAGCTGGTTAAAAGTCCTCAGGGGCAGGCGGTGGATTTTACGAATCTTGGTCTGGCCGCCAATACGCCTGAAGCCGTCTCCGGTTTTCAGGCTCGCGACAAGTGGATGGAAGGCCAGAACGAGTGGGGATCGCCCCGGCAATTAGCCGGTACGGTGCTGCTCGAAGACGGTATTCGGCCGGAAACAGACAAGCGGGGCCATTATTTATCCATCACCGGTTCATGGCAGGTCAGCCATGTCCTGCGCGACGTGGCCATTCATTCCCCTCTGCCAGAAATCGCGGCCACGCTGATGCGGTCGCAGAAAGTTTTTCTGTACGATGACCAAGTCCTGGTCAAACCGCCCCTCACCCTGGAAAAAACCTCGTGGCACCAGGACCTGGGCTATGACAACGTCCAGGGGACCCAGGTTTGCGGCGTGCGCGTCCCGGCGTATACCGAGAGCGCAGACATGGGTCTGGTTCACTATCTGAAGGGCGTTCACAAGTCGGGTCAGATTTACAAGGTCAATTTCTTCATCAGCAATGCCCATACGGATGATGATGAGGGGCTCGACGTTCCGCTCATCGACGGACATGAAGACGATTTCGATATCGTCACCTTTGCGCCTCAACCGGGTGATGTGGTCGTGCATCATTTAGCCAGTCTGCACGGGGCCGGCGGGAACCTCTCCCCAACGCGGACGCGCAGTGGCGTGACCGTGCGCTACGGCGGTGACGATGTCACTCATAAATTCCGTCGCCACGCCCCACCGCAAGACCTCAGCCAACTCCCCGACGGTACTCCCCTCGGGCATGATGCAGTAAAGAATCCTCAGGTCTGGCCACGATAAGAGGTCTGATCGTGATCCATTCGCAGACTCTCGCACAGGGTGGAACACTATGAGTGAAAGCAAAGGTCTCGTTTCCGACTATCAGGAGACGATCGCCAAGATCGGCACCCATGGACCACGTCCGTTCGGTCTCGGGTTGGCGCATGGCTCGATGTTTACGCTGGTCTACCGTCCACCCGACCCGGACGACCAGGAGCCGCACGACCAAGAC
>WTHD01000008.1 GCA_011523265.1 Candidatus Binatota bacterium | reverse complement strand
GTATTCGACGTAGTGTCGCGTTTCGGGAAACCAGTCGTTGCGGCGGCCTTCGTTGATGCTATACGTCGAGCCACGGCGCGGAATATGAATATTCTCGTGCGACAGAAAAAAATCACCAATACCGGGGTCAAGGGTAAAACCGTGCACGCCCGCACCCGCGGTATAGACCAGCATGGTGTTGGGACCATACAACGCATAGCCGGCCGCAACCTGGTCTCTGCCCTTGAGGTGAAGTGCCTTTTTTAAGGTTTCACCGCTGCCTGCCGGACGACGGTGTATGGAGAAAATGGAACCAATCGTGACATCGACGTCGATATTGGACGAGCCGTCCAGCGGGTCGACAAAGACAACATACTTCCCCTTGTCGGCGTTCCCCAGGATCTGGGCTGGCTGATCCATCTCTTCGGACACCATGTCCGACACGAGTTCGCCGTAGGCAAACGACTCGAGGAAAGCGTCATTCGAGATTTCGTCTAATTTCTGAACGATTTCGCCTTGCACATTGATTTCGTCTTTCGCCCCGAGCGCCCCGGTTAGCCCGGCCACCCGTAGCCGTCGGGAGATTCCCTTGGCGGCCAGCGCAATTTGGGACAAGAGAATGGAGAATTCTCCGGTTGCACCCGGATGTTGCTGTTGTTGCATGAGAATATGACGGGTTAACGTGATCCTCTCGTCGGACATACCATCCTCCTTACGCAGCTATTCTTCGTATTACACAACCCGGTTCTCTTTCCTATCACAGGAAAGCAGGGAGCGCCAAAGCGGGGGCTGTCCCGCGCGTACAGGAGAGTACTGCACTCTAAATTATAGGCGGGTCAAAGACTGGTGAGACGTGTTCCAAGCGCTCTGCTGCAGGTGTTTGTTCTTGCCAAAACTCCGCCCGCGCAAGACTGAAAACGAGGGCTGCGCCAACGAGATAGACCAGAGAGAGCAAGGCATGCCTGGCGCCCATATCAGCGTCCGCTTTAGTGCAAAAACCGCGTGACGATTTCTGCCGTGTGTTGCGGCTGTTCAAGCCAGACGGCATGCGCGGCGTCCGCAACCCGGACAAGCTCGGCCTCGGGTAAGCCGGCCTGATATATGTCGGCTACCGCTGTCGGCACAAGCCGGTCTCCCGCCGCGGAGACCAGAAGCGTCGGCACTGTGACACGGAAGAGACGATCTTTCAGTCGGGGGTTGTAGAGCGACGGGGGGGTCCAGCCGATACGGGCCGAGACCATCTGCGCCTTGTAGAACAAAAACTGGGACTCGGGCGACATGTCATCCGGGATAGCCCCCATGGCCAATTCCGAATTCCGATCAGAAAAGATCAACTCCCGAACTTCGTGATTGCCCCCTTCCGCCTTGGGCGTCACGGCATAGAAGAAGTTGCCGATTCGGGCTTCCGGCGTAGAGATGCCGAGCGGGTTCACGAGCACGAGCTTGTGTAAGCGGTGTGCATGACGGGTGGCCAGTTCGGTTGCGACCCAACCACCCAGGGCTGTGCCGACCAGGTGCACGGTGTCCAGCTTCAAGGTATCCAGCACATCGAGGCAGAAGAAGACCATGTCCTCAACCGTCTCTAACCCGTCATAGCCATCGGTCTCCGCATAGCCGGGCAGGGCGGGTGCGTAGAGGGTAAACGACTGCGCGAGCGTTTCGTGAAAGGCGGTCAGCCCACTGTCGATCGGAAGGCTATGCAGGTCCGCAACCAGGCCGTGCAGATAGAGCAGGGGAGGGCCGGCACCGTCTCGTAGGAGGTGAACCTTTTGGTCGCGGATGGTCAGGGTTTCTGAGCGGAGTGTCATGGCCTATGTCCTGTCGGTCTGGGTTGGGCGCGTGCAAGCAGGGCAGGGAGGTCGGCGTAGCCGACCTCGGTGTCTCGTTCAGGCCGAAGCCGGAGCGGGCTGGGTGTCCAGCGCGGGGGCCGGCTCAAACGCTGCTTCCGCATGCTTGCGCACATAGGGGAAGACTTCGCCGGCCAGCAGTTCCATATTCTTGCGGGTCAAATGATCGGGCAGACTGCCGAACTGCGGGAGGGCAAGAATATGTCCGACCTTAAACTCCGCCACGTATTTGAGGAGTTGTTCCCGCACCGTCTGCGGACTGCCGATAAGGACCGAGCCGCCCGCTTCGACATCACCCCAATTCTTGGCATGGCCGAGTTGCCAGCTGCTTGCCGAGGCGTGGCCGCTGCCCGGATCGTTGAGTTCCTGGAGACGCTGGAGCGACTGGAGCGAGGTGTAGCCTGGGGGCATCCAGGTCCGGCCTTTACCGGCAAAGCCTTTGAGCAGCTTATCAATGAAATACCAGATATGTTCTTCCGCCTCTTCACGCGCCTTTTGGTCGGTTTCCGCCACATACATGGGAACCAGCCAGCCCAGCATTTCCGGGTGATAGGGAGACGAGCCAACCCGCGCCACGGTCTCTTGAAAGAAGGCCGCATTCCGACGAAAAGCCTCAACGTGCGAGTAGGTCAGGGCCGCATAAATAAGCCCTTTCTGGGCGACGAACTCCATGGTTTCAATACTGCCCACACCGGGGATCCACACGGGCGGGTGCGGGGACTGTACGGGTCGTGGCCAGGTGTTGACGTATTGGAGCGGAAAATGTTTGCCCTCCCAGGAGAACGGGCCTGGGTCGGTCCAGGCCTTGAGAATGAGTTCGGTGGCTTCGCGGAAGCGTTCTCGGGCATAGGTCGGATTCTTGCTGTACGAATAGTACTCGGGGCCACCGCCGACGAC
>WTHD01000437.1 GCA_011523265.1 Candidatus Binatota bacterium | reverse complement strand
GATGAGAGTCCGTATGCCCATTTTGCCAATCCTGACCGTATTATTCCCGGTCCTCGTGATAATTATCCGCCTCTCCTTCCTGACAGGTCCAATGAATCTGTTGTCGTGCCATCCGGTAAATTATTTGTCATGGGGGATAACCGGGACCACAGCCACGATAGCCGCTTCTGGGGATTTGTTGATGCGCAGGACGTGAAAGGTAAGGCCTTTCTGATATATTGGTCGTGGGACGGCCAGGACCGCTGGGTGCGGTGGGAGCGACTCGGAGCGCTTATTTACTAGTATAAAAAGTAAACACGCCCAGCCTTTCCACGGATTTTGTAGGGCGCCTTTGCTTTTTCGTCCATCTGGGGAAGTCAGAGTGCCAAGGCTCGAAGACATGTTGCTTGAGAGTGGCAAAGTCTCTCAGGATGACTTGCGCCGCATCCAGCTCGTGCAGCAGGAGCGCGGAGAAACACTTGAGCGTTTGCTGGTCGAGCTCGGCTTCATGTCTGAGGACGACCTTCTCCCAGTCCTGGCTGAATACTACCACGCCCCCCTCATGAGTGCGCGGGACTTTCCGCAGCAGCCGCCCCCCTTGTCCGAGATGAAGATCGATTTTCTTCGCCAAGCGCGGGTCTGTCCCTTGGCGGTTCAAGATGGTGGACTGACTATTGCCATGGCTGACCCTGGCGATTTCTACGTTATTGAGGCCCTGGAGAAGGCAACGAAGCTGCGTCTTGCACCCCGCTTGGCGCGCGAGCGCGATATTCTTGAGACCTTGAATACTTATTATGCTGACGGGGTACCGGACGGTCAGTCCGACGGTCAGGAGGTCGGCTCGGTCGAGTACCTGGAAGATGATCAAGAAGATGAAGCCCATCTGCGGGACCTCGCGAGTGAGGCTCCAGTCATTCGGCTCGTGAATATGCTCATCGCCCGGGCGATGGAGCAGCGGGCGTCGGATATTCATATCGAGCCGTTTGAAAAGGAACTCCGTGTGCGCTACCGCATTGACGGGATTCTGCACGATGTCGAAGCACCGCCTCGTAAGCTGCAAGCTGCTCTTATTTCACGGGTCAAGCTTATGGCCAAGCTCAATATTGCGGAACGGCGCCTGCCGCAAGATGGGCGTATCAAGCTGCGGATGTTGGGGCGTGAGGTAGATCTGCGGGTTTCAACCCTGCCGACTCTGTATGGCGAAAGCGTTGTGCTGCGTATCCTCGACCGCTCGAGTATTGATGTCAGCCTCGAATCGCTGGGTCTTCCCGAAGATACCTTGTCCGCATTCGAAAACCTCATTTTTCAGCCGTACGGAATGATTCTGGTCACGGGTCCCACGGGAAGTGGCAAAACGACCACCCTGTATGGTGCCCTGGACAAAATCAACTCGCCCGAGAAAAAAATTATTACGATTGAAGATCCGGTTGAATACCAACTCAACGGCGTCAACCAGATTCATGTCAAGTCACAAATCGGGCTGACCTTTTCCGCCGGACTGCGCTCCATTGTTCGTCAGGACCCGGATGTGATCATGATCGGTGAGATTCGCGATTACGAAACGGCGGAAATCGCAATCCAGTCCGCCCTGACTGGTCACCTGGTCTTCTCGACCTTGCATACCAATGATGCCGCTGGCGCGATATCACGTCTCCTGGAAATGGGGGTAGAAGATTATTTACTGGCTTCGTCCCTGCTTGGCGTGATGGCCCAACGGCTGGTGAGACAGCTTTGTTCGGCGTGTCGACATCCGGTCGCCGAACGGGCCTCGGGCTCTCACCTGGAGTTGCCAACGAACGGGCACGCGCCTGAGCCCGTGCTCTCGTATGAGGCCGGAGAGTGTGAAGAATGTGCCATGACCGGCTACCGAGGCCGGAAGGGAATTTTCGAACTCATGCTCGTTGATGAAGGCTTACGTCAGCTCATTTTGAAGCGCTCATCAGCCGATGTGCTGAAGGAATACGCAGTTGGGAATGACATGCGTACGCTCCGAGATGATGGCTGGCGCAAAGTCCGCGCCGGCATTACCACAGTGTCGGAAGTGATGCGCGTCACCCAAGACGAGCCACCTTCTTCCGAGGAATATGACGCCAGTGTTAAAGAGCTGGCCTGATTCGTCTACACCTTTTTATTCGTCCGCGTCCGGCTTTTCGGAGCGTCTAGCCCAGCTTGATCCGGTGCCCCTGCGCTTTCTTGTTCTTCTTCCGATGCTTTCGGGACCGCTGGCCCTTGGCCAAGTTCACTTCAGCGACTTCATTCGGACCAGCGGTCCATGTCCGGTGGTGTTGCCAAACGAGGGGGTCATGGCCGGGAATGAGGCGCTCGAGTTCGCGGCTCAAGGTTTTACGAATATGCTCATAGGTAAAGAGCTGGTTAAACGGATTGCCCTGATTATAGCCGGGCGGCCACATCTTCTCGATATTTGAGTACCAATACACGGCATCACCGGCGATGGCAAAAAGACCGTTGCGGGTTTGGACTTCAAACCACTGCGTGCCAAAGGTATGGGAATCCTTGGCCAAGTGAGCGGTAATGCCCGGCAAGACTTCAACATCCCCCTCAATCAACGTGGCCCTGTCCTGACTGATCGCTATTGCCACGTTATGAATATCCTGCGGGTCAAGCGAGGACAGAATCCAGCTTCTCTCTCCCCCACCAAAATCTTTTGGCAAGGACAGGGTACGCAGCCAGCCCATGTACTCGTCCAGTTGAATATACAGGTGCGCGTTTGGAAAGGCTGAGAAATTGCCAATATGATCAAAATGCAAATGCGTCACCAGAAGAGTATCCACATCTGCCGGGGTGAGTCCGATTTTTGCCAGTACGGTTGAGGGGTCTTCCCACCCAAAGAAGCGATAGCGCGACAGCCAGTCTTGGTTGCCGAACCCGGCATCAACCAGCACCACGTGTTTTTTCTGACCTTGCGCCCCCCCGACGAGCACGGTGTAGAGCATGGGAATCTGGATCGTGCCCTGGTTGCTCATGAGTCCTGAGCCACCGAAGAAGTCGTACGGCATGTCAGCCTGGCAATAGGCCAAGGTCCAGATGGAATAATCCGTTGGCGGCTTTTCGCCGACGAGGTTTTGCGATTGAACAGCCCGCCTTCTTTTTTTGACCGCTGGCATGGAGGCTTCCTTTCCCTGACTGCTCCATACTCATCATGAAGTGTCCCAGCGGACAAGCTACGATCAAAACTTCTGATGTCCTGCCGAACAACAAGGGAAAGCGTAGGGTTGCCGTGATAATTTTTCTGAGGGCTCGTCTTGTCGCTCGTCGGATATTTCGATAGTGTTATCGAAACTTTGCGGCTTCGCGCACGAAGAGCGACGGTAAGCGGAACGTTCCTGAGATGCAAAATAAGGACAGGGGACGCTCTATCGGCTCACCGCATGGATACAATGCGCAGAAGTCAGACCAGAAAGGAGTCGGTATGCGCATTGGTATTCAGATGGTGCTTCAAAATCATAAGGAGCACGATGATCGGGTGATGTATAAAAACGAGACCCGCCTCGCGATTGAATCCGAGGAGATGGGGTTCGATATCGTGTGGCCGGTGGAGCACCACTTTTTTGACTACTCCATTTGCCCGGATAATATGCAGTATCTGAGCTATATCGCCGCCAAGACGGAAAAGTTGGAGTTGGCTACTGGCGCCATCATCCTGCCGTGGAACAACCCCATGCGGGCGGTGGAAAAAATGGTCCTGCTCGATCACCTGTCGGACGGACGGGCGGTCCTCGGACTCGGGCGCGGCCTTGCTCGGCGTGAGTATGCCGGTTTTGGCGTGGACATGGGTGAAGCACGCGACCGTTTTAACGAGGCCGCGGAAATTATCGTGAAGGGCTTGGAAGACGGCTTTGTTGAAGCGGACACCAAGTACTACAAGCAGCATCGCATCGAGGTGCGCCCCCGGCCGATCAAGAGCTTCAAAGATCGCCGCTATATGGTGTGCATGTCGCCCGAGTCTTTTGAAGTCGCGGCCCGGCTTGGTCTGGGAGCGATGATGTTCTCTCAGATGACCTGGGATAAAGTTGCCGACGGCATCAACAATTACCGTGAGCTGTATCGCCAATATAATAACGGCGAAGAGGCACCTCCGGTGAACTGCGCCGACTTCGTTGTCTGCTCGCACGACGCCAAGAAGGCGGAAGAGATCGCGCGGGAAAAAATCGTGGGCTACTACTTCAGTGTGATGGAGCACTACGAGATGCTGGGCGACCACTTTGCCCAGACCGGCAAATCCTACGCTCACTATGCCGAAGCGGCCAAGATGATGCGGGAGGCTGGTAACGAGGCTATTCTGGAAGACTTCCTGGCTGCCAATCTGTGGGGCACGCCAGACATGATCATCGAGAAGCTGGAAACGCGGCGTGGCCAGATCGGTGAATTTGAGGTCAACGGCTGCTTCAGCTTCCAAAGCCAGCCGTTTGATCAGGTCGAAGACAGCATGCGTCTCTTTGCCAAAGAAGTTGGTCCGATGATGCACGCCTGGACCCCGCAAGCCAAAGCGCCGGTCGATGTGGCCGCTGCTGAAGCCAGGGTTGGCAAGTAAATCCTCTCTTTAACCAGGTGGGCGGAGTTATACTCCGTCCGCCTGGTAGTTCACTGCCCTATGTCCTCATTCTGGTCCATCCCCGCGTAGCGAGCAACTGCTTGGTGTCGTGAGGCAGAGCAGGCCATGGACACCGAGCCACAGCCGGTCGATAGTACCACCCGGCAGCCATCGGACATCGCCATAGTAGATGATGTCCCACCACAGATGACTTGCTAGGCCGACTCCATACCCGGCCACCAGGATGTGCAGGAAGCGCGCCTGTCGTCTGACCAGCAGGACCAGGACAAAGAAAGATACACTACTGTGGAAGAGGGGGTTGCGATGGCCGCCAATACCCAGCAGCCGGATATCCAGGTCTGGGAAGACCGTTCCCAGGTAGCATGGCACGAGGGCTGCGAAAAAAATGCCGACTGCCTGACCGATATTGGCCCGATTGTCGGCACTTGCCGCCATATAGCCCAGGAGCAGTAGGATGCCCATCAGACTGTGCTCAGCCCGGTCAGCGCTCTTCTGCCCGAAGAAGCCGAGTATAATCCAGTTGAGCACCAGGGCTACGCCGAAGGCCACGGCAAGCGTAGCGAGCACATCGACAATCTGCTTCCCTCGAGCCATCCCCGCCCGGCCTATGGGGCCACCGCCCAGCCCTGATTAGCCATTTTTTCGTTGTATCTTATACTGAGGAGGTTCGGCCGAAAGGAGATGGTGACCGGTGAGATTGCACCAAGCGGGAATATCCGCGGGGGCGCCGGGGTCTTGGGCGATGAGGAGCAGGACTTGGCCCGCTTGCATGGACTTGAGACGCAAGCGGAGCTTCAGCACCAACTCGCCGCAGGCCATGTCTCCAGCATCCCAAGTGTCGTCCGGGTCGGCGGATGTATCTACCGCAGGCGTTGCCGTGTGAGTCTGAAGTCGTGAGGGAGTAGCGGGCCAGATACAGCCAGGCTGTTCAATGGGCTGGTTTTCTTGTTGACTCGCCCAGTGCCAACCGCTGCGGTAGCAGGTCTGGCGGCGGATGTAGGCGTAGGCGTCTCTCAAGAAATCCGCTGGCGAACGTCCTAAGCCGCTGGCAAGGCAGGCGGTGCAGTGCGGGGTTGTTTTAAATCCGGTCACGACGCTCAGGACGTATTCGTGGAAGCAAATAGACCGTGAGCAGCGAAAGCAGGTCGGGGCGTGGAGTTGTTCGAGTTCCGTGAGGATTTCCGCCGTACGCTGCTCTTCTGCGTCCAGGTCGTCGTCGATAGTAGGGAAGGGGGGCTGGTCGGGTTTCATTGCATCTGACCGGCTTTCTTGAACTCGTTCTCTAAAAAGTCGGAAAAACTCCTGCTAAACCGTCGTGGCGTCGAGGCAAACCACTCCCGAATCCCCTGCTGGGTAAAATATTGTCGTAAGGTCTCACACCAGCGCTCCCACTGTTCCTGGTCTAAGGCTCCCTGGGTGTATTGATAGAAGAAGTTTTCACCAGCGGAGAAGGAATAATACATGATCAGATCAAAACGATGCTGCTCGTCTTCGGCCAGCGTGGCATAGTCTTCCGATCCAACGCGTAAAATCCGAGAGAGATCGGGGCTCTCGGCTACTAGGGCAATATAGTCCAGTCGGGTGGTTGTCAGGGTGTGATGGGTGGAGTTGCGGACCGCGCGCGTATTCTGCCGTACCTGGATGGCGAGATAGACCAGAGAGGCGATAACACCCACTGCGCTTATGACCTCGGCAACTGCACCAATGGCTTTGAAATCCATACTTCTGCGCATACTGACCATTTTTGACCGTGTGGTGCAAGTTGGTCGTGTCAGGAACGATCTTGACCCTGGCATCTAGAGGGCTTATCGTGCCCGCGAAACAGTACGTGCGCTGATATGAAGAGTGAACGTGTCCCCCAATAGACAGGCAGATGCTGGGCACGTTCACTCTTTGCGGAACGATATGGGAACAAAGGGCAGTCAACCCGGCGGTCCGCTGGCCGGTATCCGGGTCATTGAATGTGGCGTTCTGCTGGCAGGCCCGTTTTGCGCTCGCCTGCTCGCCGACTTCGGGGCTGAAGTCATTAAGGTCGAAGCGCCCCGCAAGGGCGACCCCATGCGTACGGTCGGCCAGTCTCTGGTGGACGGCAAAAGTCTGTGGTGGCCGAGCGTTGCCCGCAATAAGAAATGTATTTCTCTTAATCTGCGCGACCCCGAAGGACAGGAACTACTGCGTCGGCTGGTCTCTCAGTCCGATGTTCTCGTGGAAAATTTTCGCCCCGGAGTGTTTGAAGAATGGGGCCTCGGCTATGAGGTCCTACGTGAGCTGAATCCAGGTCTCGTCTTTGCCCGCGTCTCCGGCTATGGACAAACCGGTCCGTATCGAGAAAAACCCGGCTTTGCCGCGGTGGCCGAAGCCTTTGGCGGTCTGCGCCATCTGGTTGGTTTTCCGGACCGGCCTCCCTGTCGGGTGGGTATCAGCATTGGTGATTCCCTGGCCGGTATGTTTGCCGCGCTGGGCACGCTGATGGCGCTCTACAATCGTGATGTCAATGGCGGAACCGGCCAGGTGATCGATACGGCTTTATATGAAGCCGTGTTTGCCGTGCTGGAGGCGACCCTGACGGAATACGAAAAAACCGGCTACCAGCGGACACGGACCGGGACCTTGCTGCCTGGGTTTGCGCCGTCCAACCTCTACCCGTGTCAACAGGAGCAATGGATTGTGATTGCCGCCAACACCGATGGGCTGTTCAGGCGGCTGTGTAAGCTCATGAATCGCGAAGAATTACTCACCGATCCCCGTTTCGAGAACCAGGTCGTGCGGGCTGAAAACCGTAAGGCCATTGATGCTATTGTCTCGGACTGGACGGCGACCCATAAGTTGTCAGAATTGCTGCCGCTGGTCGAGGGCGCAACCATTCCCGCCGGTCCGGTCTACAGTATCGCCGACATTGTCCAAGACCCGCAATTTTGCGGCGCGCGACATGCTGGTTTCCTTGCACGACCGGGTCCTGGGTGAACTCAAAATGCCCGGCATCGTCCCCAAACTCAGCGAGACCCCCGGCGAGGCACGCTGGTCGGGACCGGCAATCGGAGAACATAACCAAGAGATCTATTCTGGTTTATTACATTTTAGCTCAGATGAACTGGCCGCCCTGACCGCACGCGGCGTCATTTGAACAATCAAGGCCTCAACTAAAGGAGGACTATTATGGCTGAACAACTCCTGTCAGGGATTAATGTCGTTGAGTGCGGCAATATGGTTTCTGCTGCCTATACCGGCAAGCTACTCGCCGACTTTGGCGCGGATGTGGTGAAGGTCGAGGCACCGAGCGGTGATGTCGCCCGACAACGTGGACCCTTTCCCGGCGATACCCCGCATGCCGAAAAGAGCGGTCTGTTCCTGTACTTGAATGCCAATAAGCAAGGCGTCACGCTGGAGCTGCGCGAACCCAAAGGGCAGGCGGTCTTGCAGAGTTTATGCGCCCAGGCCGATATTCTGCTACATAATTACAGCCCGCGCGAGATGCCCGGGGTCGGTCTGGATTATGCGAAGCTGAGTCAGATCAATCCGGGTCTGATCATGACCTCGATTTCCTATTTTGGTCAGACCGGCCCGCACAGTGACTACCACGGCTATGACCTGACGGCGAGTAACGCCGGGGGATGGGCATTTATTAGCCCGGGCGCCTCCGATTACCCGGACCTGCCACCCCTCAAAGCGTTTGGCCATCAGACCGACTTTCAGGGCGGGGTACACGCCGGCGTCGCAACGCTTGGCGCGTATTACCATAAATGTCTGACAGGCGAAGGCCAGCACCTCGATGTCTCCATCCAAGAGTGTATTGCTGCCATCCTGGAAATGAATTTCATGCACTACACCTATAGCGGCCTGGAAACCTCACGGCTGGGCCGGCGGTCCATCTATCCCTGGTGCATGGTCGACTGTAAAGATGGAAAGCTCTTTGTGATTTGTGTGGAAGAAGATCAGTGGCAGCGCCTTGTCGAGCTGATGGGTAATCCTGAATGGGCAACCCTGGAGATTTTTGCTGATCGCGTCGTTCGGGGCCAGAACTATGATGCCCTGATGCCTTTTCTTCAAGAGTTCGCCGCGGAGTGGACGGTTGCCGACCTGTATAAGGCCGGTCAAGAACGCCGTATCTGCATGGCCCCAGTGAATACCATGTCAGATCTGATGGCCTCGGAGCACCTCAAGACGCGGAAGTTCTTTACGGAAATCAGCCATCAGGTAGTCGGCACGCTGCAATATCCGGGCGCCCCCTTTAAAGTAGAGGACGTTGGCTACGCCATCCGTCGTCCGGCGCCGCAGCTCGGCGAGCATAATAATGAGGTCTACGCCCGCATTGGGCTCTCTCAAGCCGAGATCGATGAGCTGAAGCAGGGCGGGATTATTTAAGGGAGCCGACCGTAAAGGAGAACGTCATGGCACGACGACCATTAGAAGGCATTCGCGTAACCGATTTCACCTGGGCCTGGGCAGGTCCGTACTGCACGCTCCAAATGGCGCATATGGGCGCGGAAGTGATTCGGATTGAGAGTGAAAAGCGTCCGTGCGTCACCCGCTTGATCCCGCCGTTTGCGGATAACGAACCAGGGCCGAACCGGGCCGGCTATTTTAACCAATACAGTCAGGGCAAGAAAAGTCTCCAACTTGATCTGGCTCGGTCCGAGGCGTCTGAGATTGTTAAAAAGCTCATTTCCAAGAGCGATATTGTCGTGCAGAACTTCTCAACCGGGGCGATTGACCGCATGGGTTTTGGCTATGACACGCTCAAGGAGCTCAAACCCGATATTATTATGATTTCAATTTGTGGATACGGACAAACCGGCCCCGAACGCCACTACATGGGCTATGGGCCGGCCTCCGTCCCGCTGGCAGGGATCTCATCCTTAACCGGTTATCCGGGGGTTGGACCGGCGGAGATCGGTATTTCGTATGGCGACCCGAACGCCGGTATCTTTGGCTCGTTTGCCGCCATGGCCGCGCTAGCCTATCGCCACCGTACCGGTAAGGGGATTCACGTTGACCTGGCATTATGGGAAGCCCTGCTCGTCCTGATGCCCGAAGGCATCATGGATTATGTGATGAATCAGACCCAGCCGGAACGCGACGGCAACCGGGACCGCTGGATGGCGCCCCACGGCTGTTTCAAGTGCAAGGGCGACGCCGAGAAGTGGGTAACCATTGTGTGTGGCAGTGACGCAGAATGGCAGGCCCTGTGTCAGGCCATAGGCCAGCCGGAACTGGCCGCAGACAAGCGTTTTACGGATGCGGCGGCTCGGAAAGCGAACGAGGATGCGCTCGAAGAACTCATCACAGCCTGGACGAGCGAACGCGACCGCTGGGAGGTCACGGAGGTGCTGCAGAAGTCCGGTGTGGCTGCCTACCCGTCTCAGAGCAATAAAGACCTGGCAACCAATCCGCATCTCGAAGAACGGGGCTATCTCGTGCAAAAAGAACATCCCGAGTTCGATAAGCGCATTCATGCCGGCATCCCGTGGCAGATGAGCGGCTCTCCGTGCGAAGTCCAAACTGCGGCCCCACAGCGTGGGCAACATACGGACTATGTGTTGCAGGAGATTCTCGGCTATTCCGGCGACGAGGTGCAAAAGCTGCGAGACGGGCAGGTTTTGACCTAGTTCCGACGGTGGAGGGTAGTCTGATTGCTGAATTGTGGTTGTAGGGCTGGTCACGCTCGACCGACCCTCACCCCATGAGAGAGTCGGAAGAACCCCACCTTGCATCGGTAGTGGCTTGTGGCTAGGATCGCGGCAGTTCATATAACTGAACCTTCATTCAGCCATTCGGCCAAACTACTCTATAATTATTGAGAGAAGGGGACTCAGTATGGCAGGCGCGTCACGTCAGGGTATGTTAGCTGGCTATAAAGTGCTGGACTTTACGCAGATTGTTGCCGGACCGACGACGACGCGCCTACTAGCTGAAATGGGGGCTGAGGTCATTAAGGTTGAACAGGCTCCGAAAGGAGACCCGGCCCGCCTCAACGGGATTCTGAAAAAAGGCCGCAGTGGCTATTTCATTCAGCACAATGTCTGCAAACAAAGTCTGTGTGTGAATCTGAAGACGGAGGAGGGGCGGGACATCATACGCGGGCTCATTCCGTATATGGATGTGGTGGTCGAGAATTATAGTCCGGGTGCGATCAAGCGGCTCGGTTTCGCCTATGAAGAACTGCAAAAGCTGAACTCGCGTATCATCATGTGCTCAATTTCAGCCCTTGGTCAGACCGGCCCGCTGTCCCATGTGCCCGGCTATGATTTCATCGCCCAAGCGTATTCTGGCTTCAATGAAGTCACTGGCGAACGTGGCCGGGCGCCGGCCATGCCCCAGGCTGCTATTGGCGATGTGAGTACAGGAGTGCATGCCTTCGGCGCGATTGCGTGCGCCCTGTTGCACCGTGAGCGGACAGGGGAAGGCCAGTATATCGACGTGTCGCTGCTCGATGCCTATATCCATTCCCACGACTTTACGATTCAGTCGCATAGTGCCTCGGGTGGTAAGTTCGTTCCGACCCGGAGTGGCGCCCACCATATGGGGCTGGCCCCGTGCGGTATTTTTCAGGCAAAAGATGGGTTCGTGGTCATCGTGGGTGCCCTTGACCATCAGTGGCAAGGCGTGGCGCGAACTATTGGACATCCGGAATTTGTGGAAGATCCGCGATTCCGTACCAACCGGGATCGGGTCCATCATAAAAAGGAACTCATCCAGGCCATTGAAGTATGGCTCGACACTATGCCGAATCGGGAAGAAGCGGTTGCCGCTCTGCACCGTGAACGTGTGCCGGCCGCACCGGTCCTGACCATTCCGGAAGTGGTTAATCATCCCCATTTGCTTGAGCGGGAGGCCATCCGACCAATACAGGATAAGGTCTTGGGCGATTTTGTTCTGCCTGGGTTTCCATTCCGATTTTCGAGCCCGGCCAGAACCGATGCTCCATTTGAAGCGCCGGATTTGGGAGAACACAACGAGTCCATCCTCCACACTTATCTGGACTATACCGCTGACCAACTGGAGCGGTTAGCACGGGACGGTGTCCTCGTCAGCCGCCCAACACCGGTAGAATACGAGTAAGGAAAGATATTTCATGCACGGTAAACGCGGGTTCCTACCTGTAGTCAGTAGCGTCCTCGGCGGACTGCTACTGCTGGCGATCTCGGCCAATGTTTCTCCCTGTTATGGCTATTTCATGGATAAACAGGTTGATAAGGTCGTGAATGCCTGGTCACGTTTTGATCGTTTTCTGTCTACCTTTGACCCGGCCGGACGCTACGTCCGCCAGCCTGTTGAACGGCAGGTCCCGGCCCTGACGTTCCGGGGATTTCTCCGCCAATGGTCTGATATCCAACTCTCGGGCGATCGCCGCGTCGGCAATCGACAGAAAGACTTCCGCTTTTCCCAGATGCAGAATCTGTTGGAATTGGAACTCCACTACCAAGTCTCACCCAATATCGAAATCACCAATATCAATAACTTTATGTACGACAGCGTGTACAACTGGCAGGATTCCGCCGGTCTGTTTGCCCCCCGGACGAGCGAAACCTTCCGTGCCTATCACAACTTCGAGCGTATCGTACGCGAATTATACATTAGCTATCGCACTCACAACCTTGATGTCGTCTTGGGCAAACAGCAAATCGCCTGGGGAAAAATGGACGGCCAATACATTGACGTCATCAACGGTATGGACAGACGCGAGTCCGTCCAGCTTGAGGCGAGCGACTACGAGTGGCGACGGCTGCCGGCCTGGATGGCAAATGTGACATATTTCTTTGGGGCAAATTCTCTCAACTTCCTGTGGATTCCGAACTTTGAGCAGGACCGCAATCCGGTTCCCGGCTCGCCGTGGTACTCGCCTCTGGCTTCGCCTAGGGATACCGAGACGAAGGCCATCCTGGACGGCCGACAAGACGCGACCGGGGATCAGTTCAGAGAGACGAAGCGGCCGTCTGCGGGCGACTTCGGGGACCATCAATACGGCCTGCGTCTTGATGTTTCCATGGAACCCCTCACCTGGGGGCTCATCTATTATTACGCCTGGAATAAAAACCCAACGTCCTTCATTGTCGACCGCGATATCGATGCCGCCGGAGACCCCTATCTAACTTTTCAGCCGCGTTTTACCCGCTTGCATCATCTGGGTATCACCGCCGACTATGCCTCCGCGCTCTCGAACATGCCGCTTGTCGGCGAACTGCCGATCGTGCTGCGGGTTGAGGGCTTGTGGACCAAAGACGTTCCCTTCGCCGACTTTGACCATCAGCAGCGCGCACGGGACGGATATCTCAACTCTGGGATCATTCGGCGCGACACCTTGCGGGCCGCGATTGCGCTGGAGTTCGCCTTTCCCGGTAATACCTCTGCGATTATACAGCCTTCCCTGTTGTATACCTTTGACTGGCGTCGCAATCTCGGCGGTGGCTTTGGCGGAGGAATCGGAGATGAAATGAGCCTCCTGCCGGTTATGTTTATTGGACGCCCGTTTCGCTTCACCCGCGACCGTTTGCGCTTGGAGCTGACCGTCGTTCCAGTGATCAGTCTGCCGCAGAAGAAATGGCAGGGCATAAAAACGAAATTTGTTTCGAGCTACCGCTTCTCCCAATTCATTACGGGCCGCCTTATTTATACTGCGTTCAGTAGCGGTGATCGGACTGATCTGTAC
>WTHD01000016.1 GCA_011523265.1 Candidatus Binatota bacterium | reverse complement strand
ACTTGACCCTTGTCACTCGCAACACGAGCGACTTCGTCCATTTCGCCGACCTGAGAGTAGAGAACTGGTTCGCGTCATAGTTGGAGGCGGGAGAAAGGGAGCGGGATGGTTAAGGGACCGTGGGCTGGTGGTGTCACACGCTCGGGTCCAGCGTCGCGGTGGAACGGTAATTAAGCGGGGAAAGAGACATATGACCGAGAGTAAGTATGAAGAATTGCGTCTCGGGGACTTGGTCTCTCGCCTCGAATCGGGCGTCAGTGTCCGAGCAGACGGCGCACCACCGGCTACGGGAGAAGTGGGGGTGCTGAAGGTCAGTTGTCTCACAGGAGGCCGGTTCGATGCTACCGAAAGTAAGCGAGTACCAACCGGCCAAATTCCGAGTCTCGCAAGTCCAGTCAGAAAAGGAAGAGTTATCATCAGTCGAAGCAATACGCCCGAACTGGTTGGTCTCTGCGCCTACGTGTCGGCTGACCATCCCAACCTATTCCTTCCTGACACTCTCTGGCAGATGAAGTTCTCAGAAGAGCGAGAGTCAGACCCACGCTGGCTAGCTTATCTCCTCAGTTCCCCAGCATACAGAGAACAGCTCTCTCGAAACGCTTCGGGC
This sequence comes from Candidatus Binatota bacterium, assembly GCA_011523265.1. Classification (GTDB taxonomy): domain Bacteria; phylum Desulfobacterota; class Binatia; order Bin18; family Bin18; genus Bin18. Next base: position 2,119 of record WTHD01000016.1, on the reverse strand, counting down.
ACGAGCGCGAATATGAAGAAGCTCCAGAAGTCCTCGCTTCTTCGAATGAAAATCCGCGTCCCCCCGCTCCCCGAGCAGCGCAAGATTGCCGAAATCCTGCGGACCTGGGACGAGGCGGTTGAGAAGCTTGAGGCGCTGCAAGCGGCCAAGCAGAAACGCCTCGACGGCCTGACTCACGCTCTGATTTTCGGCAAGCTCGGAATGAACGGTCAGCGACAGAACTGGCAGCTGAGGCGGCTGTCTGAGGTGACATTCGAGCTGACCACACGCAACACGAACCTTGATATGGGACACGCCGCAGTCATGGGGGCGACAAAGGTGCGGGGCATCGTGCCTATGCGCGAACAAACCATCGGCGGTGACCTGAGCAGATACAAACGCCTCCCACCCCGCGCGTTCGCGTATAATCCGATGCGCATCAATGTTGGCTCAATAGCGATGAATGATCGGGACGAAGAAGTCCTCGTGAGCCCGGATTACGTGGTTTTCGGCTGTGCCGAGACTGGTCTGGCTCCCGACTTCCTCAACCATCTGAGGAAAACCCACTGGTGGAGCCATCACATCAATATCGGCGGTTCGGGGAGTGTACGCATGCGCACGTACTACGACGATCTTGCCGCGATGAAACTACCGTTGCCCGCATACGAGGAACAGCTTGAAATCGTCGCGGTACTGAACGCGGCGCAAGAGGATGTCAAAGCCACTGAGAAAGCGAGCAAAGCCCTGACCTGCCAGAAGCGGGGCCTGATGCAAAAGCTGCTCATGGGCGAATGGCGGGTTAAGTAGTGGCTGAACCCCGTGAAGCCGTGAACTCGGAAGAAATCGCTGTGCCTCATAATAAAGGTCAGGTTTAGTTGCTGTGCTATAACCTGAGTAATCTCGGCTGGAGAGATAGAAATGCCAAATAACAGTATTAAAACGATGGTAGGAACAAATGAGCATCTCCATCGTCAAATTGTGGCGATGGCGAAGATGCTGGGAGTCATCGGAGGAGAGATCTCCGCAGCACGAGTGGTGCAAGAGGCTCAACGGCAACAGGAGGCCGTAACACGGGTGGTGCAAGAGTTTCAGCAACAAGGGGAGGCCGTAGCACGGGTGGTGCAAGAGGCTCAGCGGCAACGGGAGGCCGCAGCACGGGTGGTGCAGGGGATTCAGCAGCAACGGGACCTACTACGAGTTGCCTTTGGCCCCTACGAGGATATGCGCCGGGCTGGCTACTTTCTACGTGCCAATCATCACAAGAAAGGATAATTGGCAGAAAGTTTTTGGGGCAGTTTTTATCCGCAAAACTTTTGTTCAAGAATCCTTTCAACGGCTTTATCCGGTCCGTATCTGTACCATGCACGCCCGGCTCATCACGCAAGATGACGAGCTATATCTCCACGTTGAGATTAAGCGCATTTTGGCAGTCATACGGCAGTCCCGTCGGAGTGTGAGTTGACAAGAGTTTGCGAGGATGTGGGATTACGCTTCGCTAATCCAACCTACGGATGGCCCACTGCGAGGCAGACCCATGAAAACGATCCAACACACGAACACGCTCTTCTCCTGCGATGACCCGCAGGTCTTTGAAGCGCAGGATGAAACCGGCGGGCAGTACATTGCGGTAGCGGTCGAGGCTCAGGACGGCCTGGATCGCTACCTGGTGACGGGCGTTGGACCGGGACGGTTGCGCCAATTCCGCGCCGGTCTGCTCGATTTGCGGTCATTGCTGGCCGAGGCGGGAACCGGGGAATGGTATATGACAACCCTGGCGGCCGGTCTGAATCAACCATTGATGCTCGTGCCTCAGCACACGTCTATCGAGGCAAGCGGGTTCTTGCCGGATGCAGGTTTCGTGTTGCTCAACGCTCCCCCGAATCAGGGCGAGCCTGGCCGTTAGGAGCCGGAGACGCACAATGACCGACACGCTCGTAAAAGCGGCTGACTACACGGCGTGGCTGGGAGAATCGAATTTCTCTAACAGGTGTTGGAGAAACTTAGAGCAGTTTACGATAGGTCGTAGCCTTGCCGTTCCACTCTCGTCATGCCGGACTTGATCCGGCCTCCAGAGGCAGCGGGGTAGGGCGGCGAGATTCTCTAAATTCACACACGAAGTGCAACACCTGGTTAAGGTGTT